>CAZARO010001015.1:0-2834 GCA_964487165.1 uncultured Solibacteraceae bacterium
GGTTGGCCATGAGACAGTATCCTTTATTGTGGCATAATCCCGACTGGGATATCACGCGTGCCTCTCAACGCTTTGCGCTCCTGGTGGAAGCTGGTCCGGCCGAGCGATTTCGTGTGGCTGGCGGTCTTCGGAACGCTGGTGGTCACCGCGCTCGATAATCCGTACACGTACCTGGATGGTGCCATCGCCGGTCCGTTCGAGTGGGTCCCGTTGATCGCCCTGGGCGTGGCGCAGATTCTCGAGCCCAAGATTCCGGCGCTGCCCTCCAAGGCGAATCGCATCTTCTGGATCGTCCTGAAGGGACTCCTGGGGGTGATCCTGCTGGCCTACACGGGTGCGGGAGTCAGCAAATATTGGCCCGTGCTGCTCTTGCCGGTGGTCTCCGCCGGCACCTCCTTCGGCGTAGCCGGCACGCTGGTTTTTACGGCCTTGGCCAGCGCCGCTATTCTGGCGTTCCTGCTCCATCCGAATGCCGAATTTTTTCCGGATTTGCGGGTTCGCATAGCCTTTTTGGTCATGGTCGGCAACCTGGTAACCACGCTGGCGCAGGACCTGCGCTTGCAGTCCGAAAGACACCGGCGGACCGCGGAGCAGTTGGCGGAAGCCAACGAGCGCATCCAACAAGCCGAGCAAGCCGCGCGCCGCTCCGACCGGCTGGCGGCGCTGGGCCAGCTCTCCGCCGGACTGGCGCACGAGCTGCGCAATCCGCTGGGCACCATCAAAGCCTCGGCGGAATTATTGCAGCGCAACGTCAGCGCCGAAAACGAAATCTCGCGCGAAATGGCGGGCTTCATCGTCAGCGAGGTGGACCGCACCAACTCGCTGGTCACGCGCTTCCTGCAATTCGCCCGGCCGCTCAAATTGCGCCGCGACAACGCCGACCTGGCGCAGACCCTCGACCGCGCCATCGCGCAAGTGGAGCGCGAAGCCAAGGGAGCGGCCATCTACAAGAATTACGCGCCCGAGATCGCGCCCTTCCCCTTCGACGCCGAATTGATGGAGCGCGTGTTTTACAACCTGATCCTAAATGCTATTCAGGCATCGCCGCCGGGCGGAGCGGTCAGCGTGAAAACGCGCGCCGCCGGGGATGCCGTGGAGATCGCGGTGATCGACCGCGGCGTGGGCATCGAGCCGCAGCAGCGCGACTCCATCTTCAATCCGTTTTTTACCACCAAGCCGGAAGGCGTGGGGCTGGGCCTGGCGATCGTTTCCAAGATCGTCGACGAACACGGCGGTAAGATAACAGTGGAGAGCGAGCCGGGCAAGGGCAGTGTGTTTCACGTGCTGCTGCCGGTGCCCGCGGTAAGGGAAGAAACCGCTCCCTGACGGTCACGGCTCTGCATCGACTGGTTCCGCATGAAAAAGCGCATTCTGATAGTGGAAGACGAAGAAAAACTGCGCCGCGTGATCGAGCTGCAACTTACCTCGGCGGGCTTCGACGTGGACAAAGCGGCGACCGCTGAAGACGCGCTCAAGATCGTGGATCGCGCCGACCTGGTGCTTACCGACCTGAAGCTGCCCAACATGGACGGGCTGGAGTTTCTGGGCCTGATCCGGCGGCAGAATTCGCTCGTGCCGGTGATCATGATGACGGCGTACGGCACAGTGGAGACGGCGGTGGAAGCCATGAAGGCGGGCGCCACCGATTTTCTGTTGAAGCCGTTTTCTCTCGATCACCTCATGCAGGTGGTATACAAAGGCCTCGAAATGCGCGCGCTGCGCGACGAGAATCGCCAGCTCAAGGCGGAGCTGGGCCGGCGCTACGAGTTCGACAACATCATCGGGCGCAGTCCCGCCATGCAGGAAATTTTCGACACCGTGGAGCGGGTGGCGCCGACGCGGGCGACGGTCCTGCTGGCCGGCGAGAGCGGAGTGGGCAAAGATCTGGTGGCGAGAGCGATCCATTTCCATTCGCCGCGGCGCGACAAGCCGCTGGTGAAGATCAACTGCACCGCGATCCCCGAAAACCTGATGGAGAGCGAGTTGTTCGGCTACGAAAAGGGCGCCTTCACGGGGGCCAATACCAGCAAGCCGGGCAAATTCGAACAGGCCGATACGGGCACGGTTTTTCTGGACGAGATCGGCGATGTGCCGGGACCCATCCAGGTGAAGCTGCTGCGCGTGCTGCAGGAGCGCGAATTCGAGCGGCTGGGCAGCAACGTGACGCGCCATATCGACGTGCGCGTGATCGCCGCCACCAACCAGGATCTGCGCGCGGCCCTGGAGCAGGGCACCTTCCGCGAAGACCTGTACTACCGGCTGAACGTGGTGCCGCTCAACATTCCGGCACTGCGCGAACGCAAGCAGGACATTCCTTTTCTGGCCAACCATTTCGTACAGAAGCTGGCGCCCGAGACGGGCTGCCGGGTGGAATCGATCACCGACGCCGCCATGGAAAAGCTGACGGCCTACCATTGGCCGGGCAACGTGCGCGAGCTGGAGAACGTGATCGAACGTAGCCTGGTGATGGCCAAAGGCACCGAGTTGGACGCCGCCGACATCAAGCTGGAGAGCGCGCCGCGGGTGAAGCCGCGCGACGAGACGCATTTTCTGCCCGAAGGAATGACCCTGGATTCCTACGAGCAGGAGATCATTCGCGAGGCGCTCCGCCGGGCCGACGGCAATAAGAGTCAGGCCGCGCGTCTATTAGGGCTCACGCGCAACGCGCTGCGCTACCGGCTCACGCAGATGGGGCTGGAATCGTAGTCTACTGAGGCAGTCGCAATATTCGGCCGATCGACCGCTCCCTCGCGGTCGCGGCTCGGTAGGCTCTGGCAAGCACAGAGGCGCCATTCCGAGCCGCGCGCGCTAGCAAGCGGTTCTTCGAATTTTGC
>CAZARO010001016.1:0-2833 GCA_964487165.1 uncultured Solibacteraceae bacterium
CCTGGATGGTGAGTTGGCCGATCATGCCGCAACCGACCACTACCGCGGTATCGCCGGGGGAGACAGGGGTGAGGTGGACCGCGTGGACGGCCACGGAGACGGCTTCAATCAGGGCGGCGTGGTCGAAGGAGAGCGAGTCCGGCAGGCGGTAGAGGATGCGGGCGGGCACGGCCACGTACTCGGCGAACGCGCCGTTACGGCGGTAGTCGCCGCAGGAGACGCCCAGTACCTGGCGGTGGTCGCATAAATTAATGTCGCCCGAGCGGCAGAAGGCGCACTCGCCGCAACTGATGGTGGAATCGAAGGTCACCCGGTCGCCCGGTTTCCAGGGGCCGGCCTCGCTGCCGACTTCCGCGATCGTGCCGGCGGCTTCATGCCCCATCACCAGGGGTGGGATGCGGCGGCCCGTGGAGCCGTCGATGCCGTGTACATCGCTGCCGCAAATCCCGCAGGAGCGGACGCGGATCAGCACCTCCCGGGGACCGATCGCCGGTACGGCTACGTCGGCCAGTTCAAGGTGCATGTAGTCAGTGAGCAATAAGGCTTTCATTCACCTCCCATCATGCATCAGCACCGCACCGGGATGCCACTCCGCGCCCGCTCCGTGCTGGCGCGTGCGCCCACTGGCGGTCCTCCACCGTCATCCCCTGACTATCTGGGACTGACGGCGGAGGACCACGATTGGTTCCTCTACGGGACGTTGGTATTAATAAGGGTGCCGATCCGGGTGAACACGTTGTTCACCGTGGAGCTGAGAGATGGCATGCACGCCACCGCAGCCACCGCGACCATGCCGGCCGCCAAAGCGTATTCCACCAGATCCTGCCCGCTGGTATCTCTCCAGACTTGCAGCTGGAGTACCCGATTTTTGAGCCAGTTCATTTTGTTTGTTCCTTTCTTTCTACCGGCGAGCCGGCGGGAATGCCGGCGCGTCTCGGTACGTTATTTACTCGTCCCCACGGGAATATGCCCGGCGGCTCTCCCGCGATTCTCGGGCGTCCGGGCACTGCCCCGGGCCCAGCCAGCCTACTTGCCGGCCCCACACGGCTGCGCGTCGGCCGGCGCGTCCTTTACTGGACGCTGTTTTGAATGATCCCGCCAATTGCGGTAAACACGTTGCTCACTACGGTGCTTAGTTGGGGCATCGAAGCTACTGCCGCCACCGCTACCATTCCCGCGGCCAAGGCATATTCCACCAGGTCCTGCCCCTTGGTATCGTGCCAGAAATTTCGAATTGAGCGTTTCATCGTATTACCTTCACCTGGGAGGCGCCCAGAACTTTTGCCTGATTTAAGTTACCAGCTGAGTTCGTTTCTCAGATATTCGTATGACCCCTGAATCACTCGCGTTTTGCGTCTTAGAAAACCTGACACTAACTTCGCCTCGGCAATAAACCGAGCCAGGCCGGTTTCTTGACGGCCGGGGCTTCCTTGCCCGTAAGCCGTACCGCCAGAGAGCGCAAGCCGCGCTCGAAACGAGAGCCCGGCCCCACCGGCTTGCCTTCCAACACCGCCTGCTGAACGATTTCGTACTCGTTGGCCAGTAGCACATAGGGCTCCAGCTTGAGCGCGGACTCCACCTCTTCGCGCTTCAGGCCGGTGGCCGGGGAATAGCGGTTCACCACCAGGCGCAAACGCCGACGATCGATGGCGTTCTTCTCCAGGTAATCCACCGACCGGCGCGTGGCGTGCAGGGCCACCAGTTCATTGGTGGTTACTAGCAGGATCTGATCGGCCAGGCGGATGAATTCCACCGCCCCCGGCTGCGCGCCCGCGGTGTCCACCACGATGGCCTCGTATTGGGCCTGCCAGAAGCGCACCAGGTCGGCGGCGACGGCGCGATCCATTTCCACCGTGGCGGCCGGGTTGTCGGGCGCCAGGAGCACGTCCACGCCGTGATAGGGCACGGTCAGGCGGGCCCATAGATCCATGTCCATGCGCTGGCGGTCGCGCACCGCGTCGCCCAGGTGAAAATCGGCCCTCACTTTGAGCAGAAAAGCGATCGTGCCGCCCACCACGTCGGTATCGACCAGCAGCACCCGGGACGCGCCCGCGCGCTTCAGTTCGATGGCCAGGTGGGTGGCCAGGGTGGTGGCGCCGCAACCCGGCTTGCCGGGAACCACGGCATACACCGTGGAGGGTTTGGGTGCGGCCAACGGCCCGCGCGAGCGCCCCAGCCGGTCGAGCGCCAACCGCATCTGTTGGGCCGTAGGCTCGGCCAGGAACTCTCCCGCCCCGCGATGCAGGCAGCGCAGAATCAGGTCGCCATCCTTGCGCGTGTTCAGCGCCACTACCGGCATTGCCGGCGACGCTTCGGCGATGAGCAGCAGGGCGTGCTCCACGTTGGATGCCACGTCCAGGAAACAGATATTGCACCCCGTCTCCGCGGTCAGCCCGGCGAGCGAGCCCATGCGCGGATACTCCGGCAGATTAGTTACCGCCTCAATCCCCAGTTCCGTGAATGCCATGCGCACCCGGCTGGAGATATCGCGGTTTGGGCAGACAATCAGCGGTTTCCAGATCTGTTGCGTCGAAGGCGCGCCGACGGGTGCAAGCAAAGTAACTCTTCCTGTAGTTCACATCGGCAGGGACGGCCGAAACCTACAGCCTGGGTTATTCGCGGCACGACCGATCGCCACGGAAACTAGGTAGTTTGCACTAAGTGCAGAAGTTTTCCGCCGCGATACCTTAGATTCTTACATCGGAGATCTTAACCAAGAAGACTTCAACCTTCGCCCCGCGGCTGCGTCGAGGACTTCGAACTACCGCTGGCCCACTGCCATTCTGACTTCCGACAGCCCGCCAGGGCTGTCAGACTTCTTCGGACCCGCAGG
>CAZARO010001017.1:0-2824 GCA_964487165.1 uncultured Solibacteraceae bacterium
GATCCACGGCACAAACGTGACGTGGACGAAAATACAGTTGGCGCGGCCGTGCTCATGGCGCATCTGGCGGATGGCCTCCAGGAACGGCAGCGATTCGATGTCGCCCACGGTACCGCCGATCTCCACGATGACCACGTCCACGTCACCGGCCACGCGCTTCATGGCGGCCTTGATTTCATTGGTGACGTGCGGAATCACCTGCACGGTTTTACCCAGATAATCGCCGCGCCGCTCGCGCGAGAGGATGGATTCATAGATGCGGCCCGAGGTGACATTATTGCTTTGCGTCAGCTTGGCGTGCGTGAAGCGCTCGTAGTGCCCCAGGTCGAGGTCGGTCTCCGCGCCATCGTCGGTGACGAAGACTTCACCGTGCTGGAACGGGCTCATGGTGCCCGGGTCCACATTGAGATACGGATCGAATTTCTGACAGGTAACTTTTACACCGCGGCTTTCCAGCAGACAGCCGATGGACGCCGCGGCAATTCCCTTGCCGAGCGACGAAACCACGCCGCCCGTGATGAAAATATATTTGGCCATTACTTCTTCGCCCCTTCCAGCGATGTTGCTTCGACCAGCCGGGATACCCTTTCCAAATCCTCCGGCGTGTCCACCCCCAGCGACTCGTACTCCGTCTCCACCACGCGGATCCGGAACCCGTTTTCGATGGCCCGCAATTGCTCCAGCCGTTCGGCCTGTTCGAGCGGACCTACCGTTAGCGAGGAATACTGCAGCAAAAACTCGCGCCGGTACACGTACAGGCCGATATGTTTGAAGTACGGCGCGCCCGCCAATCGTCCCGTGTCCCTCCTCAGATAAGGGATGGGGCAGCGCGAAAAATAAATGGCATCGTTTTTGGCGTCGGTGACCACCTTTACAACATTGGGATCGCTAATCTCGCGCGCATTCTCGATGCGTTTCTTCAGGGTCGCCATCAGAACGTCCGGTTCGTGCACCAGCGGCAAAATTGCGGTGTCGATGGCGGCGGGGTCGATCAACGGCTCGTCACCTTGTATGTTGACGATAATTTCTGCACTTTCCGCGGAAGCGACCTCGGCTACCCGGTCGGTGCCGGACAGATGGTCCGGGCGGGTCATTATCACGCGCGCGCCAAAGTTTCTTGCGACCGTATGAACCGCCGCATCATCAGTGGCAATTATCGTGCTGGTGAGGTAACGGGCCTGGGACGCACGCTCATACACGTGCTGCAGCATTGATTTAGAGGAAATAAGGGCGAGCACCTTGCCGGGAAAACGGGAAGAGGAAAACCGGGCGGGTATCACGCCCAATATTTTACGCGGCACAGGCGATCATACCATAAAAACGCTATGATAAACTTGGGTAATAGGAAGGGTGGCAAGCCTCTGATGCCGGCGCGCTCCCATCGTTACTGGCTTCTCATCAGCGCTCTTGCGTTAGGCGCCGCCTTCTGGAGATTCGGCGGACCGGTGTCCGCAGTCCGCGCGCAAGAGGGAGCGCAGGTAAGCATCTCTCCACGCCCCAAGGCGATACCCAAAGAAGAAGTCCTTCCCAAAGCCAATATCCGTTCCGACGTCAACCTGGTATTGATTCCGGTGACCGTCACGGACCCCATGAACCGCTTCGTCACCGGCCTCGAAAAGGAATATTTCAAGGTTTACGAGGACAAAAAGCAGCAGCAGATCACGCAGTTTTCGAGCGATGACGCGCCGCTCTCCGTGGGGCTGCTGTTCGATTGCAGCGGCAGCATGGGGCCCAAGCTGAGGAGTTCGCGGGAAGCCGTGGCGCAGTTCATGAAGACCTCCAATCCCGAGGACGAAGCGTTCCTGGTGGAGTTCCACGATAACGCCCGCCTGGTGATGGGCTTCACCAACAACCTGGAGGAGATTCAGAACCATCTGCAATTCACCCAGTCCAAGGGAATGACCGCGCTGCTGGACGCCATCTATCTGGGCATCCACCAGATGAAAAAAGCGCGCAATCCGCGCAAGGCGCTGCTCATCATTTCCGACGGCGGCGACAACAACAGCCGTTATACCGAGAGTGAAATCCGCAACCTGGTGAAGGAAGGCGACGTCCAGATCTATGCGATCGGTATTTACGAGCCCATGGGCGCGCGCACCCGCACTGTCGAGGAGAGCAACGGTCCGGCGCTCCTGACAGACCTGGCGGGGCAGACCGGCGGACGCCAATATCAGGTGGAAAACCTTGCCGAACTGCCGGATATCGCCGCTAAGATCGGAATGGAATTGCGCAATCAGTACTTACTCGGTTACTCGCCGATGAATCAGGAGAAGGACGGTAAATACCGGCACGTGGAAGTAAAGCTGGTGCAACCGCACGGGATGCCGATGCTACGGGCATTCTGGAGAATGGGCTATAATGCACCGACTAAGTGAGCCGGGCCCGCGCCCCGTAGTTTTCCGAGCCGCGCGCGTAAGCAAGCTACCGCTCGCATTCAGGGCCGCGCGCGTAAGCAAGCGGTTTCCGGGAATCGGCAGGTTGGCGCAGGCGCTCGCATTCCGAGCCGCGCGCGTAAGCAAGCGGTTGACGCTACCGCTCCTTTACAGTCGCGGCTCGGTAGCCGTCGCTGTGGCCGCTTTATGCCTGGCCGCGCAGGATGCGCCCACGGTCTTCCGTACCGATACCCGCGTGGTGGTGTGCAATACCACGGTCGTCGACAAGAACGGCCATCTGGTGACCGATCTTTCGCGCGAGAATTTCAGCGTTTTTGAGAATGGGGTAGCACAGAAAATCGCCGACTTCCGGCACGAAGACGTTCCGGTGTCCCTGGGCCTGATCATCGACAACAGCGGCAGCATGCGAACCAAGCGCGCCGGCGTGGAGG
>CAZARO010001018.1:0-2821 GCA_964487165.1 uncultured Solibacteraceae bacterium
GGCCAAGGAAGATCAGCTCGCTGCCGCGTTCCTGAAGCGGGTACAACGAGAGGTCGATCCCGTTGTACACGGTGGCCAGATAATTGAGCCCCGGGGCACGATCGGAGTCGCTGATGGAGACGAAGTATCCGTCGCGGTACTTCTGGTAAACGGGCATGATTTGGGGTGACGAGAACCCATGAATGGTGGTCAGCACCGGGGTCTTCACCAGCCGTGTAAAGCATAGGGCCATGAAGTCGTAATGGCTGTGGATGAGGTCGAATTCCGCGGCATGCTCGAACACTTCGGAGATGTGCAGGTACTCGGCAACCTTGGGATCGACGGTGCGATCCTCTTCATACCCGCGGGCGACCACTGCATGCAGGCGGGCGCGCGTGATGGAATCTCCGGTGGCGAACAAGGTGACATCCCAGCCTCGGGAGGCCAGCCCTTCAGCGATGTTTCCGGCCACTGTCTCCCACGCGCCGTATTGCCGGGGAGGCGTGCGCCAGGCTACCGGCGACAGTATCGCGATTCTCTTACGGCCACTTGTCATGCTGCTTCCATGGCGCCCAGCACTTCATCCAGCGGGACGGTGGCGAAGCCCGTGGCATGATCGGCCAGGCCGTAGGGGATGATCAGGTCGCCATTGTGAACTAAAGCTCCACAAGTGTAGACCACATTCGGTACGTAGCCTTCACGCTCCTCCTGATTGGGCTTAAGCAGGGGCTCGCGGAGCCGCCCGATCACTTTGGAGGGGTCATCCCGATCCAGCAGGAACGCGCCGATGCAGTATTGGCGCATGGGACCCACACCGTGGCTGAGCACCAGCCATCCGGCATCGGTTTCGATCGGCGATCCGCAGTTCCCGAGTTGTACCAGTTCCCAGGGAAAAGCCGGCTTCAGGATCACCTGGCGCTCGTTCCAGAAATGGACATTATCGGAAAACATGAGGTAGATATTCTCGTTGTCCTGGCGCGAAAGCATGGCATAGAGACCGTTGACTTTTCTGGGAAAGAGAGCCATGCCTTTGTTCTCCGCGGCCGGTCCGTTCAGGGTGATAAATCGAAAGCGAAGGAAATCGTCCGTCTCTACCAATTCCGGCACGATTACCCTCCCGTCGTATGCCGTGAAGGTCGCGTAGTAAACGTGGGTGCCGTCGTCGTTCTGAAAGCAGACGAAGCGGGCGTCTTCGATGCCGTTGCGTTGCGAGGGGGTAGCCGGAAACAGGATGCGCTGTGAAACCTCCAGGTCCTCCTGGAATTGCACCTCGTAGTTAGACCGGGCCAACATCCAAATGCCCTGTGCCTCGTCCTGATCTTCCTGCACCATGCCGTCCGGCAGGCGGAACTGCTCGGCCTGAAGGCTGGAGCGAAGATCCTCCAGGTTGAATGAGTCTCCGAGTTTTTGCATGACGCGGCGCGTGAACTCGCGCGCCAGTCCGATCTCGGCGAGTTTCCGTGCGAACAGCGGCTTTTCGTAAACGGGATTGGGGATTTGGTGGGGTTCAGTGAGGAAGCCAATAGGCGTATAGACTTCGATCCGGTTATCGGGATGGATGACCCCGGTTCGAAACGTGACGGAAGAAATGTGCCCTTCTCCCGTGGCGCGGAGGCTGAGAATGAAGCGCAGCGAGCCCGGCGGCAGGCTCGTCTGATCGACGTGCGGCACGATGGAAGGGTTGAACAGCGCCGCCGATTCCAGCGAGTATTCGCCCAGGAAATACGAGCCGATCAACAGCCGCCGCTCCAGAGAAACATGGTCCTCGATGGCCAGCATGTCGCGGATTTCTTCAAATCGTTCCAGGAAGGATAAGCGAATCTCCTGGTGTCTTTGGGCGAAGTCGACGCAGATCCCTTTCAGGATGACGCTGACCCGGTCTTCGGGAATCGCCATGATCCTGGCGAGAATCTCGGCGACGCGTTGCGAGTCTCCGGGAGTGAATAGCCGCAGCAAAACACGGGACTGGTCGGGACAGAGAATGGTGGGACTGCGAATGAGGTTGAAGGACATGGGTGATTACTCTTCGATGGCGATCGGACATCAGGACGCCTGAATGCGCCGGTATTCCGGCTGCCACATGGCGTCCTGCACCTGCTGCACGATATCGTCGAGCCTGACTCTGGCGAGGCCCTCGGCCATCGCGGCCTCGGCTACCGCTACCGCTACCGTGGCCGACGCGCTACGCAGATCGTCAATATGCGGCAGCAGGGACGCACCCGGCTGGCGCACAGTTACCAGGCTGGAGATGGCACTCGCCGCCGCCGCGAACATGCCGTCGCTAATCCTGCTGGCTCGCGCCACGATAGCGCCCAGCCCAAGGCCCGGGTACAGCATGGCGTTGTTCACATGCGCCACCACGTAGGTAACTCCACGGTAGGTGACCGGCGCGAACGGGCTTCCGGTGGCGATCAGCGCCCGCCCGCCGGTCCACGCGATCAAGTCGGTGGGATTCGCTTCGGCCCCCGCTGCGGGCGTGGAGAGCGCGAAGATAATCGGCCGCTCGGTGTGTGCCGCCATCTCCCTGACGATGGCTTCGGTAAAACCGCCGGCGACGGTCGACGCGCCGATCAGCATGGTCGGCCTTACACAGCGGACCACTTCTTCCAGTCCGATACCGCTTCCATTGGGGCCGCCCTTGTTTTCACCTGCCGGCCGGGCATATGCGGACTGATGTTCGCCCAACTGGCCGGCCATGTCCATCGAAAGCAAGCCTTGCCGGTCCACGCACCAGAAGCGCCGGGCCGCTTCTTCTTTCGAGAGCCCCTCGCGCACCATGGCGTCTCGTATCTGGTCGGCCACGCCGATCCCCGCCGTGCCAGCCCCGAAGATGACCACCCGC
>CAZARO010001019.1:0-2818 GCA_964487165.1 uncultured Solibacteraceae bacterium
GCGAAATACGCTGCGTACCCGGATTCCCGGCGCGGGAGCCGGCACCAGTTCGGAACGATCGCGCCGGGCGTTGATGCGGAACAGGTGCGTGCCGGCCACCCACAAGGAGCCGTCCGGGTCCGCGTACACCGTGCCGAAATCCGCATTGGCGGTGTCAGTCAAAGGGAACGTGCTCATGGCCGCTTGGCTGAGGCGCATCAGGCCGGTCTGCATTCCCGCCCAGATGTTGCGTTCGTTGTCGGTGAAGATCGCCAGCACCGTGGCGCTGGGCGGATTGTCGGGCGCCGTCATGTGCGTGAAGCGGCCCTCGGAATAACGGAGCAGGCCGTCGCCGATGGTGCCGATCCAAAGGATTCCGTTGGGATCCTCGCGCAGTGCCCGCACCGTGCTGGAAATCTCGGGGACGCGTTCGAAGCGCCCGCTTTCGCGCGCTGCCCGCGGCATCCGCTGCAATCCGGAAACCGTACCTACCCAAATGGTGCCGTCGGCCGTTTCCGAGATGCACTTGACGCGGCTCGCGCTACCGAATCCTTCCAGATGATACTCGCGCGAACTGTCGCCGCGAATCGAGATCACGATGGAACCACCCACCCAGAGGTCGCCGCCGCTATCCTCGCGGATGGCGTGTACTGCCAGCGCCGGAATCTTTCCCTTGCCGTCGACGCGCACCAGGCGCTCGCCCTCCAGCCGAAAGAGTCCGTCGTCGGTGCCGGCCCACAGTACGCCGTCGTGCGTCTGGAACACGGCGCGCACGAAATCGTTGGTCAAGCCCTCCGCCGTGCGGTAAGAACGGAATTTCCCGTTTTTATAGCGCAGCAGCCCGGCGCCGTCGGTGCCGGCCCACAGGCTTCCGTCGCTGGCCACGGCGAGACAGAAGATGCTGTTGTCGCGCATTTCCGGGGTGTTATCGCGGTCATACACCACGAAACTGGCGCCGTCGAAGCGCACCAGGCCGCCGCTCGTGCCGATCCAAAGGTAGTTGTCGGGTGTCTGCGCGAACGCCTGTACGGTGTTCTCGGGGAGTCCGTCTTGTGTCTGCCAGACGCGCCGGGTGTAACCCTCGGGGAGTGGCCGCTGGGTGGCCGCATGCAGCCCCACCGAGGCTAAAGCGATCTGCAGCGCAACTGAGCGCAGTAGAACCATCCCGCCCGACCGCATTCTATCATCTGTCGGGAAGCGGTCGCCCGCCGTGGGGAAAGGCGAAGGAAAATGAAGGGTACTGAAGGATGCTGAAGGGTTCCTTCTTTATCCTTCCGTATCCTTCACTTTCCTCCTGCTTCTACGCCGTTCTATTCCATAATATGAAGAGCTGAATGTCTTCGAAACAATCCATCCGGCTCGGGCCGGCTGCGGAGACCATGCTGGTTCCGTTGTTTGCCCGCGCGGTGGAGACCCGCCGCAAACGCCCGATCCTCGCAGATCCCAAGGCCGTGGAGATGGTGGATTCCATCGATTGGGATTTCCGAAGATTCAACCAAAGGCGGCGAGTTGTAACCTGTGTCTTGCGGGGCGCCATGTTCGATGAGTGGATCGCGGAATTTCTGCGCCGCCATCCGGCAGGCACGGTGGTCGACATCGGCGCCGGGCTCAACAACCGCTTCGAGAGGCTCGACAACGGCAGCCTCCATTGGTTCGACCTCGATCTTCCGGACGTGGTGGAGCTGCGGCGGAAATTCTTCCGCGATTCCGGGCGGCGCGTGACGCTGAGCGGGTCGGTGCTCGATCCCGGGTGGATGGCGGAGGTGCGCCGGAGTCCGGGGCCGTACTTCTTCGTGGCGGAAGCGGTGTTCGTGTACCTGCCGGAGGACGACGTCAAAGCGGCGCTGGCCCGCATCGCGGACGCGTTCCCGTCGGCCAGCATCGCGTTAGACACCGCCAGCCGCAAAGCCATAATGGGTGGAAACAAGGATTTCGTGCGCCGCAAGATGGCGGCGCGTTTCGCCTGGAGCTGCGAGGATCCGATGGAAATCGAGCGTTGGAACGTCGGGTTGCGGCTGGTGAAATCCCGCACCCTGATGGATGTTGGCGATCCGCTGAGGTCGCGGCTTTCCCTGCCGATGCGCGCTAGCTTTTGCGTATTCAGCAGGTTTTTTCCGAAGCTCGCCAAATTTTACCAGCTCAATCTGTTCTCGGGCGCGCCGCCGGCCTTGTGATGCGGGGTGAACGGAACTATACTGCAAGCAAAGGCCCGGCAGGGGCCTAATGGGTGATCGCCCCTTGTGGTGGATCGAAAGGCGGCATAGCCATGAGGTTCGGATTATTCTTCTGCGCGGCGCCTCTGTTTCTGGCGCTGGCAGCTTCCTCCAATCAAAAGGATACGGCGCCCGCCGCGGAACCGCGGTACGATGCGTCCACGAACGTCGACGTCATGGTGGTGGTCGCGGATGTTAAGGACGTTCCGCCTGGCAGCGCCTTGAGCGGCATGCATCTCACCGTGCGGCCGGAGTCGGCCAAAGGCAATTCGGAAACCATGGACGTGTATCTGGCGCCGGACGATTATCTGAAAGACTTCGGCTGCCATTTCGCCAAGGGGGACCGCATCCAGGTGAAGGGCTCGAAGGTCAAGTACAACGGCGGACCGGTGGTGTTGGCGCGCGAAGTGCGATTGGAAGCCACCACCGTGTACCTACGCGACGAACACGGGGTTCCCTATTGGAACCGGTCTTAGGCCCGCTAATGGCCAGTTGCTCCCTAGCTGGCGGGCTGACATCTTGGTGGCGCGGGCTTCAGCCCGCGACTCGGCTTTGGTCTTTCGTGGGGGAGCCAATCCTGGCTGTGCCCAGAGGGCGCCCACGGCTTTCAGCCGGCCTCTCTGTCA
>CAZARO010001020.1:0-2814 GCA_964487165.1 uncultured Solibacteraceae bacterium
GAGAACAAAGAAGACGCCACCCTACCTGCCTACTACATCGATAAGACCGAGGTAACCAATCAGGCGTATGCCGCCTTCTGTAAAGAGACGGGCTACCCTCTGCCGGCCGATTTCCCTTCGGACAAGCCCACGTACCCAGTGGTCAACGTGACCATGGTTGATGCCAAGGCCTTCGCCAAATGGGACAAAGAGAGGCTTCCCACCGCGCGGGAGTGGGAGAAAGCCGCCCGCGGTCCGGATGGCCGCCTGTTCCCGTGGGGCAATCAGGCCGACGCCTCACACGCCAGCGTGGGGCCTCACGGTACGCTTCACCCCGCCGGCGATTTCGCCCAGTTCGCGGGGCCGTACAAGACGCTTCAGATGGTCGGCAATGTTTGGGAGTGGGTGGATGAGAGGACCAACCCAGGGGCCCCGACGCTGGAACATTTCCAGCATCTTATGAAGCCGCCGCCGACTTCGAAGGACGCCTGGTACCAGATCCGTGGTGGGGCGTTCACCGTCCCCATCGACAAGATTGATATCTGGGACAGCGGTTCCGTGCCCGAGCAATGGAAAGATGCCAATATCGGCTTCCGGTGCGTGAAAGACGTCCATTAGATTCGACTAAAATAGAGTGCGGGGCTGCCGTTGCTGCCCAGCCACCCGGTTCCCTGCTATAATGTGAAAGTTCTGCCCGACAATCCAGGTGTGTCTTTATGTTCCTTAGTGTCAAAGAGATGGAGCTGCGAAAGATTCGTTTCGACGAAACTTTCGAGGCCGGGCTGATCGAGTTCGCCAGTGAAAATCTGGAGCAGGCTTCTCCGTTGCACGCAGTCGGCTCAGCCGAATTGCTAAAGAATACGGGCGGCGAAGTTCGCGTCCAGGGCCGTTATACGGTGGACCTGACGGCGGAATGTGACCGCTGTCTGGCGAGCACGCGCTTTCCGCTGGATGCCGGCTTCGACCTGTTTTACCAGCCGGCATCGACGATCGCGCGCGACGAAGAGATTGAGATCGATGAGGGCGAGGCGCAGATTGGCTTTTATGCGAACGGCGGGCTGGAACTGGAAGACATCCTCCGCGAGCAGATTCTGCTGGCCTTGCCGATGCAGAGAGTGTGCAGCGAAAGCTGCAAGGGAATTTGTCCGGTTTGCGGCCAGAACCGGAACCAGAGCGCCTGCGATTGCAGCACCGGTAAGGTGGATGATCGTTGGGGCGCTCTCCGCAAACTAGAGATCTAAAGAGTTCTAAACTATTCCGCCGCCTGCGCGCGGTGGACCGAAGCTGTAGAGGAAGAGATATGCCGAATCCGAAACGTAGACACTCCAAGGAGCGCACCAGCACCCGTCGTGCCCACGATGCCCTGAAGGCCGCGGGCCTTTCCGAGTGTCCCAATTGCCACGAGCCCAAGTTGCCGCATCGTGTGTGCCCGCATTGTGGACAGTACAAGGGCCGCGAAGTGATCGAAGTCGTCGAGGAATAACTGCGACCTGCCATGCTGACCATTGCCGTGGATGCAATGGGCGGCGATCACGCCCCCAAAGCTGAAGTGGAGGGGGCGATTCGCGCCGCCAGAGACCTCGGGGTGAAAGTCGTTCTGGTGGGCCAGCGGGATGTGGTCCAGCGGGAGCTGGAGGTCCAGAATGGGCACCACCACCTCCCCATCGAAGTAGTCCACGCCAGCGAACGCGTCACCATGGAGGATAGCGCCGCCAAGGCGTTTCGCACCAAGCGCGACAGTTCCATTCGGGTGGCCTCGCGCATGGTGCGCGACGGACTGGCGCAGGGATTGGTGTCGGCCGGCAACACTGGCGCGGTAATGGCGACGGCCAAAATGGTGCAAGGCGTGGTCCCGGGTGTGGAACGGCCGGCGATCGTCGCCGTCCTGCCAACTGCCGTGGAAAACAAGCCGGTGGTGCTCGTGGATGTGGGCGCGAACGTGGATTGCACGCCGCGCATGTTGGGCCAGTTCGCGGTGATGGCGGAGATCTATTCGCGCGTGATCCTGAAGCAGCCTAACCCTCGCGTTGGGCTTCTGTCCATCGGCGAGGAAGAGCATAAAGGCAACGAGTTGACGCATGCCGCCACCCCCGTGCTCAAAGCGTTGAATCTCAATTTCATCGGCAACGTGGAGGGCAGCGACCTTTACAGCGGCGCCGTCGACGTCATCGTATGCGATGGATTCGTGGGCAACGTGGCGCTCAAAGTGAGCGAAGGCCTGGGCGACATGGTCAAGCACCTGTTAGCCGAGACGCTGGCGTCCACCATCAGCGGCAAAATCGGTTACGTCATTTCCAAGAACGCATTTACGACATTTAGAAAGCGGCTGGATTATTCGGAATACGGCGGCGCTCCGCTGCTCGGAGTTCGCGGCGGCTGCATCATCTGCCACGGCCGGTCGAACCCTAACGCCATCAAGAACGCCATCCGCGTGGCGTCCGAGTTTTCCGGCGGCAATATCAACCAGCGGATCGAAGACGAACTGCGCGGCACACCGGTGCCCGTCGGCGAGTAACCAAATTGCGCCCGGCACTTCTGCTTCTGTGTGTCCTGCCTGCCTTCGGGCAAGGGCACCAGTACGCCACCTGGAACTTGGCGGCTGAACCGGCCTCCGCGCCGCGGGGTTCGACCATCCGCATTCGCGCCGCGGTGCACATCGAGCCGGGCTGGCACCTCTATTCGGCTTCATCGGCAGCGGGCATTCCGGCGCAGTTCCAAGTCTCGCCGGAGAGCCTCGTGCGCGTCTTGCAGCAGCCACCCAAGCGCTCTTTCGACGCCGTGCAAGGCGCGGAGACCGAGACTTATGAGGGCGACACCACATTTCTGCTGGAAGTG
>CAZARO010001021.1:0-2813 GCA_964487165.1 uncultured Solibacteraceae bacterium
CGCGGCCGCATCGCCGTTGATGCCGACTTCGCCACCAAGGTTCCGGGCATTTATGCCGTCGGCGACGTGATTGGATTTCCCAGCTTGGCCTCCGTATCCATGGAGCAGGGCCGCTCCGCCGCGGCGCACGCCTTCGGGTTAAAGATCCGCTCGAATCCCGCCACTTATCCGTACGGTATATACACCATCCCCGAAATCTCCTTTACGGGCAAGACCGAAGAGAAACTCACCGATGAAGACGTGCCTTACGAAGTAGGCTTGTCCTACTATCGCGAGACCGCGCGCGGGCAGATCCGCGGCGACACCACCGGCCGCTTGAAGATCATCTTCCATCGTGAGACCCGCGAGATTCTGGGGGTGCATATCATCGGCGAGGAGGCCGCGGAACTGATTCATATCGGGCAGGCCGTCATGATCCTGAAAGGCACACTGGATTACTTCGCGGAGACGGTCTTTAATTACCCCACCCTGGCCGAATGTTACAAGATGGCGGCTTTCAACGGACTTAATAAGTTGAAGTAACTATCAGCGCCCAGTTAGACCGGTAGCGAACGTCGCGCGCCGGCGGGAGTGCCGCTGTTACCTGATCCACTTCCGGAATCTCGAGGCCGCTGGCTAACAGTACGCCGCCGGGACGCAGCACGCGCAGCAAATCGGGCGCGATTCGCACGATGGTCTCCGGATTGATATTGGCCACCACCAGGTCGACCGCGGCGGCCGCGACGGCATCCGCCGAGCCCACGAATCCGTTGCCGGCAATCTCCACCGCTACCGGATCGGTGTCGCAGGCGTAGACCTTGCCGGCGCCGAGCAGCGTGGCCGCCCGCGCCAGGATGCCGGAGCCGGTGCCGACGTCGAGCACGCGGGCTCCGGGCGTCACGAACTCCTCCAGCGCTTCCAGACAGAGACGCGTGGTCTCATGGACGCCGGTGCCGAATGCCATCCCGGGATTCACCACGATGCGGAAGCGTCCGGGCGGAGTGGGGTCGTCGCGCCATTGCGGCACCAGGAAGAAGCGCTCGCCCACCTCCATGGGCTGCAGCAGGTCGCGCGCCGATTGCACCCAGTCGCGATCCTCTTCCATGCGCCAGGCAGCGCCGGGAAATAGCTGCAGGAGCTCGTCGCGATCCTCGGTGTCCTCAAAGAAGGCCCGTACGCGGACATTGCTCAGTTCCACGATGCCGGCGGAGTGGTGATCCCATAAATCCGCGATCAGCAGCTCGCGGTCGTCGGGATCGCATTCGATTTCAAGAGAGAACAAAGTCGCCTGACTAACTCGCAATGGTGCCGGAGCGGCGCAGGAACAGGACCGCGGAAGCCGCCAGCAGCAGCCCCAGCACCGTCACTCCCGTGAAGGAAAGCGTCGGCACCGTAGCAGCCGGCGGCGGAGTAGTGCTGGGAGAGGCGGTCACCTGCATTAAGTCTGGGGTGCCGTTGGGGTTGCAGGTCAGGGCCTCCGGCCCACCGTGCGCCCGCAGGGAACGGCGGTTGATAGTGGACGTCTCCGCCGATGTCTCCTCCAAATCGCAACTGAACTCGTTGGCGATGTTGCCGGTGCCGGCCGTGCTACCGGTAAACGCCCAGCCTGTAGAGGTCGCGGTCGCGCCGGATTGGGTCATGCCAATCCAGTAACGGGTATTCGGTGTCAAGGCCACACCCGGGCTGACCGGAAAGTCATAGACTTGGCCGGGAGACGTGGCAATGCTGGTATCGTTCATGGAGCCGATGGTTGCGAGCTGCGTCCCCGGAAAGGTGTTGTTGTCCGCATAGAGCGCTACGGTGAAGCTTCCCGTAGTACCGGAACGTGTCAATTCCACCCAAACCTTGACATCCGTAAGTAACAAGGCCGCGGAACCGGTGGAAAAAGAGTTGTACAGCGGACCGATGCCGGTGTATCCGTTGATTTGGTCGCTCAGGTTGCCGTAGAGCACCGTCTGAGCGTTCGCGCCCGACGCAAGCAGGGCCACGCAACCTAACATAAACAGGAGTCGGCGGAGGATCATTGCGTTAGATGTCTCCTTCGTAAATATGGACCCGATACAGCAATGTTGCATGCCCCGCACCCTGCTGTCAATAACTGTTATGGTGGAATTTTCGAGAAAGCCAAATGAAACTGCAAGGTATTTTCCCCCCTATCACAACTCCTTTCGATCATAACGGCAACATCTACGCCACTAAGGTGCAGCACAACGTGGAAAAGTGGAACCGGACGTCGCTTTCCGGCTACGTCGTCTTGGGATCCACGGGCGAAAGCGTGTTCTTAACGGCGGAGGAGAAGTTCCTCCTCTGGGAAATGGTGGCCAGGCACGCCGCGCCCGAGAAGTTGTTGATCGCCGGCACCGGCGTGGAGAGCGTGAGGGAAACCGTCGCGCTCACCAATCGCGCGGCGGAGATGGGATACAAGGCGGCCATGGTGCGAACCCCGCATTATTACAAAAACCTGGTGAATCGTGCCGACGCCCAGGTGCTCTACTATCGCGCGGTGGCCGACCAGTCGAAAATTCCGTTGATCATCTACAATTGGCCGCAAACCACCGGGGTGGACATCCCGGTGGAAGCCGTAGTGGCGCTCTCGGATCATCCCAACGTGATCGCCATCAAGGAAAGTTCGGGCAGCCTGGAAAAAGTGATGCAGATGATTCGCGAAGTGAAGCATGGCTTCCAGGTGCTGGTGGGATCCGCACCGACGCTCTGGCCGTCGCTGCTGATGGGCGCCTGCGGCGCGATTCTGGCTTACGCCAACGCAGCGCCCTATTCGGCGATCGCCATCTGGGAGGCGTACCGCACGCGCGAAGAGGCCGCTGGAATGGACT
>CAZARO010001022.1:0-2812 GCA_964487165.1 uncultured Solibacteraceae bacterium
CGCGTCACGGCCGACCATTTCGGCACGCTGCATCCGCATGGCATAGGGGACTCCGGAGACTCCGAAGCCGACGAACCAGGCATAACCGATAGCGCGCTTCTCCGAGAACTCGATGCATCGCGCTTGCTACGAACAGTGGGTGCATCATGCCTACTTCGAAGCCGTGCTCCACAAGGCTAAGGCGATATCCCAGAACCGGCCTCGGTTGTTTGGAAGTTGGGAAGAGGTGAAACGGCTCCCAACCAGCGAGCGAAAACGTATCTCGGACGCGAATCGATTCCTGGTCTGAGAGGGCCGCACACGAACTCGCCCAATCCGTGGCGAAGCTTGGGAGTCCGTAGCCAGTTGAAGAGCGCGGCCGACCGAAAGACGTTTGAGGGCGTAGCCATTGGGGGAGATCCCACCCAGCGGATCGTCTGCTACTCGGAAGCAATCCACTTGGCCGCAACGTCGCCAGCCGTTCCTCCCGGCCTGCTCGGAAAGGCCGGCGGGGGCCAGTGCGGTCACCACCGGCCCAGAACTCCTCGCGGTTCCTTATGGTTTCAGCCGATAGGGAGCCGATCAGACGCAGCAAATCGCCGGATCTGCTCTCCTGTCGAGTAGCGCTGTTGCTGAGTCAAAACGATGCCGCAGTGGCTGCGGCCGCTCGCCATCCACGCGGTGTGAATCTCATGGAAGTCCCCGACGTTGAAAGAGTAGAGTACCCGGCCGTGACTCGTAGCCAGATGGAGGTGGTCTTCATCCTGCCGGCGAATCATTCCCGCGTCGGCGGCCGTCACCACGTCAATCCCACGGGAACGAAGACCCCGAACCACGTCTCCGTCCATCGCATCTTCGTCTATATACAAACGAAGGCGGCTCACAGCAGTTACGCCCGAGCCGGAAAGATTTCCTCTATCGTGGCGTCCTCGGCAGCAATATCGCTGTCAATCTCGTCGCGGTTGGCGTGGTAGTAGGCCAGCGCGGCGTGAATCTGAGCTAGCGTGAGGTGCTCCATCATGGCCGCGATCTCTTCGGGAGCAAGACCCATATTGTGCCACCCCGCGATACGCCGGACCGTAACACCAGTGCCTGAGATACAGGGCCGTCCCTTACGGATTTTCGGCGACCTCTCGATCAGCGTCCCAATATCCACAACGGTTCCCATATTTTCAAGTATAGATCGCTCGGCCGGCGCTGTGCTCGCATTCGCAATCGCTGAGTGGCTTTTGGAGGCGCCGAAATGCCAGCTCCTCAGTAAACCGCCTTCACGCCTGGGCGGAAGCTGCTCAGGCCCGCCTATTCCGCGGGCGTGGGAAAATGGGCGTATGCGTCGCCGCGTTCTGGTCTGCCTGCTGGCATTCGTCTTCCTCGCGATGGGCCAGCAGTCCATCACCGTCCAAAAGCTGATCGAGTTCGTCAAGAGCCAGGTGCAGCTGATCAAACAGAAGAAAGGCACCGACAAGGAGTTGGCCCTGGCGCTGGCCTCGATCCGGCTCTCGGAGAAGCTCGACATCTCGGTGATTGAAGATCTGCAGGCGGACGGCGCCGGCCCGTTGACGGTGAAGGCCCTGCAGAAATTATCGGAACAATCGAGCGGCCTGAAAGCGGCGGTCATCCAAAAAGCGCTGCCGGACGAACCGATGCCCATCCCCAGTTCCGTGCAACAGGGCAAAATCCTGGACGAAGTGCGCGAGTACGTGATGAATTACGACAACAGCCTGCCGGATTTCATCTGCCTGGAAGTGGAGCAGCGCATGGTCGCGCCGAATCATGGCGCCCGCGCCGGCAGCGAACCGCCGTACCGCCTGGCCGACACCATTACCAGCAAGATCACCTACTTCCACCACGAGGAGAAGAAGGAGGCGATTCTGGATGGCAGCCGGCCTGTGACCGGCGATTACGAAAAGCTGGGCGGCGCCACTTCCCGCGGCGAATTTGAAACCGCGCTCCGCATGCTCTTCGATCCCGGCACGCAGGCGCGCTTCGAATGGGCTCGCTGGGCCACGTTACGCGGGCGCCTGACCATGGTTTTCAGCTACCGGGTAACGCAGGATCGCTCGCAATACCGAATCGGCACGGGGGACCACAAGGTGGAGCGCATTACGGCCTATTCGGGGGAAGTTTTCGTCGACAATGAAGCTCCGCACCCGGTCACGAAGCTGACGTCCAGGGCCGAGGAAATCCCCGTGGATTTCCCCATCCAACTGGCCGAGACCACGCTCGACTACAAATACGTCGAGATCGGCGGCCTGAACTTTCTGCTGCCGTACAACGGCCAGGTCCGCCTGGACGGCCCGGACGGAAGCTCCAAGAACGTCAACCGCTTCGATTTTTACCGCAAGTACGAAGTGGGCTCGTCCATCACCTTCGATATCCCCAAGGACTTTACTCCCGCGCCCGATTCCAGCCTCAAGGAAACGCCGCCGGTGGATTGCAAAGATCCCAGGAACAAGGACGCCGCGCCGTGCAAGAAGCAGTAAACGTCATGCGAGAATACGGATATATGTGCTGTCGATGGCTGGCTTGTTTCCTCGCGGCCGCGGTCCTCGCGATGGGCCAGAATAATCGCATGTCGGTGGAGAAGCTCGTGGCCTTCATCCAGTCTTCCGAGAAAATCATCAAGGAAGACAAGACCATGACGGACAAGCAACTGGCCGAGTTCCTGTCGAAGGTCAAACTCACGGAGAAGCTGGAGCCGCGGGTGATCGAAGACCTGGAGGCGTTGGATCTCGGACCGCTCACCCGCCGGGCGCTGGAGAAGCTTCGCGTGGATTCGCAGACCCTGAGCACGTCCGCAGTGAAGCAGGTGCTGCCGGACGAGCCGATTCCG
>CAZARO010001023.1:0-2812 GCA_964487165.1 uncultured Solibacteraceae bacterium
GCGCGCCCGCCGAAGCCCCGACCACAAAATCCGGCCGGAAGCTTTCCGCCAGCACCTTCCACGCTCCCGCCTGGTAGGCGCCGAACATGCCGCCCGCCGAGAGGACCAGTGCGCAGGGCATAATTGAAGTGTACATCGCGCGAAAGGTCACAACCAATGGAATCGTCTGCCCCCCGCAGGGGTTTTGACTTCAGTCAGGAGCTCTACCGCAAGGGCTGGTATCACAGCTTTCTCCTGCCGGACGGCACCCACCTGGAGGGAATCATTCCGCTGGACGCGCTCCAGTGGCGCTGGAGCCGCTATCCCATTCCCGCGGTGTTGAAGGGCAAACGCGTGTTGGATACCGGCGCCTGGGACGGCTGGTTC
Organism: uncultured Solibacteraceae bacterium; assembly: GCA_964487165.1. Classification (GTDB taxonomy): domain Bacteria; phylum Acidobacteriota; class Terriglobia; order Bryobacterales; family Bryobacteraceae; genus PALSA-129. The sequence continues at coordinate 367 of CAZARO010001023.1, forward strand.
AGCTTCGAAGCCGAGCGCCGCGGCGCGGAAGTCATCGCTATCGACTGCGTGGAAGTACCCAACTTTCTCGAAATTCACCGCAAACTCGGCTCGCGCGTGGATTATCGCATTCTGGACTTCTATGAGTTACCGGAAGCGCACTTAGGAACCTTCGACTATGTACTCTTCCTGGGGATTCTGTATCATCTGAAGCACCCTCTGCTGGCCCTGGAAATGGTTTGCGCTCTTACTACCGACACGGCCATCGTGGAATCGTTTGTAATCGACGGCGATAACTGGCGCGAGCATACAGCGGACGTCCCTACCATGGAGTTTTATGAGACCGACGAGTTAGGCAATCAGTTAGACAACTGGATCGGGCCAAGTGTGGGCTGTTTACTGGCCATGTGCCGCGCTGCCGGCTTCGCCCGCGTGGAGTTGCTTTTCGCGGGTGGGCTGCAGGCAGGCGCGGTCTGTTACCGGAAGTGGGAGCCGGTACCCGCTCCGCGGCAGGAGCCGCCGGAATTAGTGGCGGTGGCTAACACCCGGACCACGGGCATCAATTTCTCCACCCGCAAAGAAGAGTATTTCAGTTGCTGGTTCCGGACCAAGCAGGAGAATGTGACTCGCGAGCAGCTCCGCTTCGAAGTGGGCGGGTTCGGCGTGCCGGCGCTTTTCGTGCGGCACGAACCGGACGGCACATGGTTCAGTAATTTTCGCCTGCCACCGGGCCTGCGCGCCGGATGGAACGACGTCCGCTTGCGCTTCGCGGACAGCGATTTCGGCCGCACGTTGCGGGTCGCGGTGGACATGCCGTTGCGGTCGCACGGCGTGGTGCTGGTAGGCGCTTGCGATGGCAAGAGCTACCAGGTGAACAGCATCGCGGTCGGCGAGCGCGGCTGGGTGAGTTCCTGGGTGCAAGGCCTTCCCGAGAATTGCGATTGCGATAACATCCGCGTCCTGCTGGATTCCGCGCGGTTATCGATTGACTTCGTGGGCGACGAAGATGCCGACGGAAATCGCCAGGTCAACGCCGCAATTCCGGGCGATACCGCCAAGGGCGATCACCTGCTCCGCATCGAGTGTGCCGGAGACTCCTCGGAGAGCCTGGCGGTAAAGGTGACCTGAGCTCGATGCGGTTCACCTAACGGAGTTTGCAATATTCGGCTGATCGACCGGTAGGCTCTTCCAAACACAGAGGCGCTATTCCGAGCCGCGCGCGCAAGTAAGCGGTTCTAGCTCCCTCTTCAGTGCGCAGGGCTAAAGCCGTACTGCACCTAAGCCGCCGCTTCCACCAAGCTCCCGCCACTTACTCCACCAATCCGCAAATCCACCAGCAGATTCGCTTCCCGCGGAGCCGCTAACTCCACCTTGAGGTAATTCCCGCTCAACGCCGTGCCCGTCTCATGCAGCGTCACCGCCGAAAGCGTTCGCCCCACCATGCTCTCGCGGAACGCCAGATTCTTCGCCGCCGCCAGTTCCCGCAGCACCCGATTGCGTTCCTTGCGCAGCCGCATGGGCACCTGTGCCGCTTCTTCCGCCGCCGGCGTACCGGGCCGCTCCGAGTAAGTGAACACGTGCAGGTAAGTGAACGGCAGGCTGGCTATGAATTGCCGGCTATCTTCGAATTCGGAATCTGACTCGCCCGGAAATCCAACCATCACGTCGGCGCCGATGGCGGCGTCGGGCATCCACTCCCGCGCCTTGCGGACGCGGTCGGCGTAATGCCGCGGACGATATTTGCGGTGCATGCGCCGCAGCACTTTGTCGGACCCGCTCTGCAAGGGCGCGTGTACGTGTTTGGCGATGCGCAGCGATTCCGCCATAAGCCCCAGCAGCTCGTCGGAGAAGTCCATCGGCTCCACCGAACTCAGCCGCAGCCGTTCCACGCCCGTCTCCGCCAGCAGCCGGCGCAAGAGCCCCACCAACCGCAGAGAGCTTCCCGGTTCCCTGCCCCACCGCCCCAGGTTGATGCCGCTCAGCACGATCTCGCGATAGCGCGCGGCCAGGCCCCGCACCTGCTCCACCACCCGCTCCGCCGGCAGGCTGCGGCTGCGCCCGCGTACAAAGGGAATGATGCAGAACGAGCAGCGATTATTGCATCCGTCCTGGATCTTGAGGTTGGGCCGCGTGCGGTCACCCGCGGCGTCTTCGACGGGAGCCGAGAGAAAATCGTGCTGCGCGAAGATATCGCCCACGTAAATGTTGCCGTGGTACGGCTCGCTAAGACGCGAGTGCGCCCCGATGGGCGCGAGCGTCACCAGGTCCGCAATCTGTGTCTTATGCGAGTTCCCCACCACCCACTCGACGCCCGGCAGCGTCGCCAGTTCTTGCGGCGCCCGCTGCGCGTAGCAGCCCGTCACCAAAATACGCGCCTCGGGGTTCTCGCGATGCACCCGGCGGATGGTCTGCCGCACGTCGTCGTCCGCGGTGGACGTCACGGTACAGGTGTTGAGCACCACCAGGT
>CAZARO010001024.1:0-2799 GCA_964487165.1 uncultured Solibacteraceae bacterium
TTCAGATTCGGCGGCGGCCTGAAAGGCCGCCTGCAGGCACGATTGCCTGCCCCACCCCTCGAGCCGACTACATGCATGAATGGCCAACGCCGAGAGGCCGCCTTTCAGGCTGCAGGCCGGCTAGAAAGCGGCCTGCAGGCACGATTGACTGCCCCACTTAGCTTCTCGGAGTTTCAGGTTCCACGGATAGCGCCGCAGGCGCGTCAGGAGTGCCAAAAGCTAAACCCCAAAATACTGGCTGGCGATGTTCCACGATCTTCGCGCTGTCTCATATCAATCCCGCCCGTCACATGGCGCGCGGCATGAGATGCCCGATAGTAAAATCGAACATGCCTTCGCCGCTTTCGATGACCCTGCCCGCGCGGTATTACACCGATCCCGCCATCTTCCACGCCGAGCTCGAGCGCCTCTTCTTCGGCCGCTGGATTTGCGTGGGGCGCGCCGAGCGGATCGCCAACCCCGGCGACTATTTCCTGGTGGAACTGGCCAACGAAAGCGTCATCGTGACGCGCGCGGCCGATGGCCCGCTGCGCGCCTTCTTCAACGTCTGCCGCCATCGCGGCACGCGCATGTGCACCGCGGCGGAAGGCTCGCTCGAAGGCCGCATCCACTGCCCCTACCACGGTTGGACCTATGGTTTGGACGGCGCGCTGATCGGCGCGCCGCACATGGAGCAGCCGGGCTTCTCGCGGTCGGATTATCCGCTTAAAACCGTCGCCATCGAGGTGTGGGACGGTCATGTCTTCCTCAACTTCGCCGCCGAACCGCATCCCCTGGCGGATCAACTCGAGGATCTGCCGGAGCGATTCGCCGCCTGGCGCATGGGGGAATTGCGGATGTACCGGCGCATCGTCTACGACGTGAAGGCCAACTGGAAGCTGATCGTCGCGAATTACAACGAGTGCCTGCACTGCCCGCTGGTGCACCCCACGCTGAACCGCCTTACCGAATATCTGGGCGCGGATAACGAGGCTCCCACCCCCCACTACATCGGCGGCGCCATGGGTTTCCGCGGAGGCGCCGAGACCATGGCCTTCGGCGGTGTTCGGCGGCGGGCCTACCTGCCGGGCCTGAGCGAGGAGCAGCGGAAGATGGTCACCTACTACGCCATCTATCCCAACCTGCTGCTCAGCCTGCATCCCGACTACATGATGGTCCACACCCTCTGGCCCAAGTCCGCGGACTCTACCGACATTGTCTGCGAATGGCATTTCCATCCGGAGGAGATGCGGAAGCCCGATTTCGAAGGTGACGACGCGGTGGAATTCTGGGACCAGGCCAATCGCGAAGACTGGGCCATTTCGGAGCTTTCGCAGTTAGGAATCGGCTCGCGCGGGTATACTCCCGGCCCCTATTCGCGGCGCGAGGAATTGCTGCATGCGTTCGACCAAACTGCCGTGGAGGCCCTTTCGAGCCAGCACGATGCTAAAATCGTTGATGGGCCTTAAGCCCGCGCTTAAAAACATGCTGACTAAAACCGTCCGATCCCGATTCAATCATGAAATAGGTGAGAAGGTGGAGGGCTGCACGATCCTCGAAAAGCGCGTCGTGATACCGCCCGACGAAGTGGAACGCCGCCGGGGCGTCTATGACTACGAGGTGGAAGTGCCACCCGTGGTCGAGAAGCCGCGTCCGGTGCGAGGCGCCGCACGCTCCAATGCCGCTGCCGCGCCCGCCCGCCCGGCCACACCGGATTCCTACACGCGCTCGACACCCGACGAAATGGGCTCGGTCATCCGCCGCATTCCGCCGCGCTAAGGCCTGGCCGGCGGAGCCGCCTGGTGGAACCGCCCGCCCCACCGGGTATACGCCGTGTTTGCCGCCATCCTGATCTTCAGCCTGACCTACCTGGTGATGGCCATCGGCCGCATGCCCGGCCTCCGTATCGACCGCACTGGCGCGGCGATTATCGGAGCCAGCCTGATGGTGGCCGCCAATGTCCTCACGGTGGACGAGGCTTGGGCCGCCATCAACTCCGATACCATCATCCTGCTGTTCGGCATGATGATTGTGGTGGCCAGCTTGCGGATCTCCGGTTTCTTCACGGTGGTGAGCGCGTGGGTGGTGGAACATGCCCATCGTCCCCTGGTTCTGCTGTGCGGAATCGTCCTTGTCTCAGGCGTTTTTTCCGCCTTCTTCGTCAATGACACGATGTGCCTGGTGCTCACCCCGCTGGTGCTCGAAATCACGCGGCGCCTGCGGCGCAATCCCGTCCCGTACCTGCTGGCGGTGGCCATGGCGGCCAACGTCGGCAGCGTGGCCACCATCACGGGCAATCCGCAGAACATGATGATCGGCAGCTTTTCGCACATCCGCTACCGCGATTTTGCCGCGGCCTTGGCGCCGGTGGCCGCCGCGGGACTGGCGCTTACCGTCCTGGTCATCGCCCTGGTCTATCGCCGCGAGTTCCGCGGCGAAAACCTCTTGCAGGTGGATCATCGGCCGGTGCGCGTGCATGCTGCGCTGCTGTGGAAATCCGTGGCTGTCGCGGCGGTGATGATGGTGCTCTTCTTCGCCGGCTGGCCAGTGCCCAAAGTCGCGGTGATAGCCGGCGGAGTGCTGCTCATCACCCGCCGCCTCAAGCCGGAGCGCGTCTATCGCGAGATCGATTGGAGCCTGCTGGTGATGTTCATCGGGCTGTTCATCGTGATCGCCGGCATCGAGAAAACGCCGCTCGCCGCCGGCCTGTTCGCCGCCGCCGGCAACCTCCACCTGGAGCGCACGGCGCCCATGTCGGTTTTTGCCGCCGCGCTCTCTAACCTGGTGAGCAACGTTCCCGCCGTGCTGGTGTTCAAGGGA
>CAZARO010001025.1:0-2792 GCA_964487165.1 uncultured Solibacteraceae bacterium
GCGTGGATTCAAACACGTTCGTGCCTATATTGGGCAGCGGATAAAGCTGCGACGCGAGTTGAGCAATGGGGCTCTGTATGGCGCCCGGGATTTGGTTTCCCGGGAATGGCTGGCCAGTGAAATAGTTGATCAGGGGAGCCGGCTGTCCGGTGGAAGGATCGGTGAGTCCCGAAAAATCGCCCGTCCACTCGGCGGCGGTGGGCACGATGGCCGCCTGTGTGCTGCCGTCGGAAAGGCGCTGCCCTTCGTAGTAGGCGAAGAAGAAATCCTTGTCCTTGCGGATCGGTCCGCCGAGGGTGGCGCCGTACTGATTGCGATGCAGCGGTTCGGTCTTGGCGGCGAAGAAATTGCGCGCGTCCATGGCGTTGTTTCGCAGGAATTCGTAGACATCGCCGTGAATACCGTTACTACCCGATTTGGTGGCCACCGATGTCGTCGCTCCGCTGGTATTGCCGTACTCGGCGGGAGCATTCAGGCTGAGAATACGGAACTCGCTGACGGCGTCCACGGGCGTGCGCAGAGCGTATCCGCCGTTCACACTATCCACGTTGCTGGCGCCGTCGAGTAGGTAGTCGTTCGACTCCGGGCGCTGTCCGTTAACCGCGTATGCCTGGCCGCTGCGCGCGATGCCGCCCGCCTCCGCCAGCCCGACTGTCATGGGGGCAACGCCCGGCTGCAGGAGGCCGAGTTGGGTAAGATCGCGTCCGTTGAGGGGAAGATCGGTCGCCTCCTTCTCGGAAACGACATTACCGAGGGTCTGGCTGGTGTCCACAGTCACGGCTTCCCCGCTGACACTCACTTCGGTGTGGCCCGTCTCCAGTTCGAGCTTGATGGGAACGTGGACGGTACGCCCGATATCGATGCGGATGGCCGATGACGAGAAGGCGGCAAAGCCGGCCGCGCTGGCCCGCAGGTCGTATTCCCCGGCCGGTAGAGAGAAATGGAAGGATCCTTCGCGCGACGAGACTTGCTTGATGGCGAATCCGGTTTCGCGGTTGGTTACCGTGAGGGCGGCCGCGGACACAGCTCCGCCCGACGCATCTCGAATTTCGCCTTCGAGTACGCCCACTGGATCCTGCGCGCGGGCACACCACAGCGAAAGGACTACGAACAGAGTAAGTTTCCCGGAGTGCATAAGGTTGCATCGATTCTAAGGGAGGCGCTATATGCTGACAATAATGAAAATCCATTAGTAGATTTCCATTACTGCCAGCCGCCGCGCGTTTCGTGTATTCTCGATTAGAACATTTGGAGGGGTCTATGGCTCACATTAGCCTGCCCAGGGATTGCCGGGCATCCTCGGTCCTATGGCAATCAGCCCGGAAAGCACCAAAGCGCTCCGCGAACTGGCGGAAGTCCTGTTGCGCGGACCCAATACCTTAACCTCGGCGGAACGCGAAATGATTGCGACGTACGTCTCTGCACAGAACGACTGCTGCTTCTGCCAACTGTCTCACGGCGCCGCCGCCGCGGAACATATAGGCGGCAACTACCAGCTGATCGACCGCGTCAAGAGTAACTATGCCACGGCGGATATCCCGGAAAAGTTGAAAGCGCTACTGGCCGTCGCCGGCAAGGTCCAAAAGGGCGGTAAACACGTCACCGCGGACGACATTGCGCGCGCACGCAGCGCCGGCGCCAGCGACAGGGAAATCCACGACACCGTGCTGATCGCGGCCGCATTCTGCATGTTCAATCGCTACGTGGACGGCTTGGGCACCTGGCAGCCGGCCGATCCAGAAGCCTACCGCGAAATGGGGCAGCGGATGGCCCACGAAGGCTACATCCGGACGAACTGAGGACTACCAATGGCACACATCCAACTCCCCGAAGGACTGCCGGGTATTCGCGGTCCGCTGGTCTTCAGTCCGGCGACGACTCAACCTCTATGCGACCTGGTGGAGGCCCTGCTCCGCGGCCCGAGCACCCTCACGTTGGCGGAACGCGAGATGATCGCCACTTATGTTTCCGCGCAGAACGACTGTTACTACTGCCAGACGAGCCATGGTTCCACGGCAGCGCAACATCTGGGCGGCGGCTCCGCGGACTACGAACTGATCGGCCAGATGAAGCGCGATTGCGAGACAGCTGGGCTCTCGGACAAGATGAAGACGCTGCTGGCGATTGCCGGCAAAGTTCAGAGGGGCGGCAAGTACGTCACCACGGAAGATGTCGAGAGGGCTCGCAGCCATGGCGCCACCGACAAGGAAATCCATGACACGGTGCTCATCGCGGCGGCCTTCTGCATGTTCAATCGGTATGTCGACGGGCTGGACACCTGGCAGCCTCGCGATCCAGAACTGTACGTGGAGATTGGAAGGCAAACTGCAGCGCTCGGCTATGTGGCCCGCGACTGGAAGCGGCCGCTGTCAACGGCGGTAAGCAAATGACAGACAGCACCATGTCGGCCCTTTACCTTCCCGGCGTCGAGAGCAGCCTGAAGCCGGGCCTCTACAAGGATCTGATCGACTCCGCCCGCGCTCGCCAAGCCGAGTATTCGAAAATCTGGGACCTGTTCGCGTTCCAGCCATCGTTTACCGGCGGCCTTTCCACTTTCACCCAGGGAGTTCTGCGGGCACCGGCCAGCATCGGTCCGGCGATGCGCGAACTGATTGCCGCGTGGACCTCGCACCTCAACGAGTGCCGCTTCTGCACTCGCGCACACGCTGCCGCCGCAGCCGAACTGCTCGGCAGTGAAGAGCTGGTGCGCGGCGTACTCGGCGATCCCGAAGCCTCGCCTCTGCCGGAGAGAGACAAGGCGATGCTTCGCTTCGTGGCGAAGATTACCCGCG
>CAZARO010001026.1:0-2791 GCA_964487165.1 uncultured Solibacteraceae bacterium
ATAAATCCGGCGTCGTCACCCATGCCGATGAGGCCGTCAAGATGGTCGAACTGGCGCAGGGCGTCCATCCAGATGCGGTAATTCTCCTTCCAGTAAGTTTCGTCGGTGGAGGTCCAGCCGATGAAGTAAGAGCCGTGGTTGGCGGGATTGGGGCGGAAGTAATCTTCGAGCGCGGGATGGAGCAGGTCGGCGAACCAGGGTTGCGTCTGGGCGCGTTGCAGGTCGCGGCTGGCCTCGTAGATGTCGAGCGTGGGGTCCCAGGCGATGTGCGCGTCCACCATGGCTTGCAGCACCGCGGTAAGACGCTCGGGGTCGGCTTCGCGCCAGAGATGGCCGGCGTAGCGGAAGCGGTCGGTCTCGTTATTGTAGTTATAACTGGAGGGGAAATCCTGCACGCCGTCGGCGATGGCGGCATCGGGGATGCCGTACCAGTGTTCGATGCTGGTGGTGCCGAAATGGATGTCGTCCCAGGCGGTGGTCTCTTCCACGCCGACGTGATGCGCGATGCGCAGTCCGAGCTCATGCGCGGTGGCTTCCATGGCCTGCATGGTGTCGCGGTCGATGCCCAGGATTTTGATGCCGTCGGCGCCGGCCTGCTTGAGCTCGCGGACGTGGGCGATGGCTTCCTGCGGCGTTTTGGGGCGGCCGAACATGGGGTAGACGAAGATGCGCGGGGCGGCGATCTGGCCTTCGGCGCTGAGGCGGCGGAGCTCCAGGGCGCGCTTGGTGTCGCTGCCCACGTCGCGGATGGTGGTGATGCCGCAAGCGAGCCAGATGTCGAGCTCGTATTCGATGGGCTGCGGTTTGCCGCCGCGCTCCTCCTGCAGGTGGGCGTGGGCGTTGATGAGGCCGGGGAGGACGTACTTGCCGGTGGCGTCGATGACGGCGTCGGCGGCCGCTCCGCTACGGGCGCCGCGGCCGATGGAGACGGGGTCAAGCGCGATGACGTCGGCGATGGTGTTGTTCTCGATGACGATGTCTTTGGGACCGCTGGCGGGCGTGCCATTACCGTCGATGACGGTGGCGTTGTGGATGATGAGGCGGTGGACGCGGCGGCCGCTTACCGGGGCCTGTGCCGCGGCTGTGGCGGCGAAGAGAATGAGGGCGAGGGCGGGTCGGATGGTCATTGGTAGATTGTGGCACAAGTGGGTGGAGGGTGCTGAAGAGTACCGGAGACAGAAAGGCGCGGCCGCGTTTTGAGGATGTCGAGAGGCTTGCGCCGGTGCCCCGGATCGGGGTAACGTCATCTCGTGACCCTCACACGACGCACTATTCTGACCGCCATCTCCGCGGCGGCTGCCGCGCAAGCGCAGCGCAACCGTCCGCCGAACTGGAAACCAAAGCTTGGTGTGCTGATGCAATACTCCGATTCGAACCTGGAGTTCGTCAAGGCCGAAGGCTTTACGAGCGCTCAACTCCGGCTCAATCCGGATGAACTCGACGATGCTGCCATCGCCGCCATCAAGAACAAGATCGCCAGGAGCGGAATTTATATTTCGTCGCTGGCGGTGGACGGCAACCACATCGATCCCGACCCGGCCAAACGCGATCGGCAGAGTACTTATACGCTGAAATGCCTGGATCTGTGCGGCAAGCTCGGCATTCCTAACATCGGCGGCCAGAGCGGGACGATGCCGGGCACGCCGTTGGCGAAGCAGGTGGACGAGATTGTGAAAGTCTACAACGAGAAATACTTCGCCTCCTGCGAAAAAAACAAGGTCCGCATCCTGTGGGAGCCGTACGCCGGCGGTCCGAATATTGCCACCGGGCCGGTGGGATGGGAAGCGCTTTTCAAGGCGTTCAACGACAGCCCTCACGTGGGCCTGCAGTTCGATCCGTCGCATCTGGTGTGGCAATTCATGGACCCGGTGGCGGCGGCGCGCGAGTTCGCCGATAAGATTTACGATGTCCACCTGAAAGACACGGAGATTCTCTGGCACCTGGTGAAACGCGGCGGGATTCAGCCCGTGAATGGGCAGCGCTGGTGGCGATTCCGGCTGCCGGGAAGCGGGTCAATGGATTGGAAAGGCTTCTTCAGCGTGCTCGCCGAAGTGGGGTATACGGGCGCGATGAATATCGAAGGCGAGGACCAATTCTATTACCCGGCTTATGAAGGCACGGACTTCACCGAGCAGTACAAGCGGGGCTTCCGGGTGGCGCATGACTTTCTGAAGACGCTGGTGCCGCCGGTGGTGGGATAGCTTCACCACAGAGGCACAGAGACACGGAGAAAACCTTCAGAATGGGCTCGTCGGCCACGAGCGAGCGTCTCGTCTTCACGTAATTCTGAGATCACAGAGGTGACAGAGGGCACAGAGGAAAAACTGGCGGGGCCTGAGGTTTCAGGGCGCGGGCCGTCGAATTATGTGAGGGCAGCTGATAGCTGAAAGCTCACTTATCTATCCTCGCCTCGATCAGCTCCAGCCTTCGCTTGGGCGTCTCGCCGTCGACTTCATCCTTTTCGAACGCGTCCAGGACTTCCATGCCGGAGATGACGCGGCCGAAGGCGGAGTATTGGCCGTCGAGGGAGGGCGCGTCTCCCAGCACCAGGAAGAAGCTGGTGGTGGCGGAATCGGGATCGTCGGTGCGGGCCATGGAAACGATTCCGCGCACGTGTTTGATGTCGGCGTGGAACTCGCCCTTGACGGTGTGCACCCAACGGTCGGCAGGGTGGGTGGCTGCGCCGGTGCGCGTATTGGGCATGCCTCCCTGCAACACGAAACCCTTCACCAGGCGGTGAAACGCCGTGCCGTCGTACCAGCCGGTGGACACCAGCTTGAGGAAGTTGCGC
>CAZARO010001027.1:0-2788 GCA_964487165.1 uncultured Solibacteraceae bacterium
GAGCGCGATATCGAGGACGATGACTTCAATCCATACAGAATTGTTCTCGATCTCGATAGTCGGCAAATTCTGGCTATCTATAGGAACTGGGATGAAACCGACGAACTGAAACTTCCGCGCGAAGAGATTGTGCCGTATTTCTATATTAACGCCCTTGGCTTCTACGCCCTTGGCCTGGTCCATGTTCTCGGTAATACGGTTCGGGCTTTGACCGCTGCATTTCGGGAGTTTATTGATGCTGGGATGTTTGCCAACTTCCCGGGATTCCTCTATTCGGATGATGTCGGCAAACAGATCACTAACCAGTTCCGCGTTCCGCCGGGCGGCGGCGTCCCGATCAAAACCGGCGGCAAGCCGATCGGTGAAGTCGTATCGAACATGCCGTACAAGTCTCCCGATGCTGGGTTTATGCAGTTTATTCAGCACATCGAGGAGTCTGGACGGGCGTTGGGCGGCGAACTATTGGCACGCGGCGCGCGGCGGATTCTGGACGCGGTTTACAGCGCCGGATAACACGCATACCAGCTCGGGACGCTCTTGCAAAGACAGAGACGCTATTCGAAGCCGCGCTAGCAAGCGGTTCTTCCAATTTTGCAACTCCATCTCCTGTCTCCCATATTCCGCAGGGATAATCAGGCGACGCCTCGGCACTGGAACTGGCCGTTTGCTAACTGGCGGGCTGAAGCCCACACCGCCGGTGGCGCGGGCTTCAGCTTGGCTTCAGCCCGCGAAATCCAGGCGGAGCCTCGCCTTAGTTGTATGTCTTACTGAAGTTATTGCGCGTGTTGGTGACGGTGAAAGACCCGTCGGCGTGCGCGGACACCTTGATCCAGAACGCCGGGCCAGTGTGGCCGCCTCGTCCGCCGCCAAAGCCGCCCGGGCCGCGGGCAGGAGGCGCTCCAGGCTCGCCGGCCGACCGTGACAGGAAGGCCGCGACCGCTGCCGGGTCCTCGAGATTGGCGATAAACAAGCCCGGCGCATTCAGCTCCAAGCCGGCCGAGTAGGCCCAGTGGAGCTGCCAGACATCCTGCAGCCCGGGCGAGCTGTACAGCACCTGCATGGTCTGCGCGGCGCCGCCCTTGCGCGAGGAATTATGCATCACCGCCACCACCGGCTGCAACCCGTGTACCAGCGCCGGCGATCCCGATTGATCGATGCCGTGATGCGACGTGAGATACACATCCACCTTGCCGATGGGATTGTTGGGGCACATTAGTTTCTGTTCGGCGTTCCAGGTGAAGTCGCCCAGGTTCACCGTGCGGAACTTCCCGTAAGTGTAGACCACCCCCACGGACTGCGGATTTTCGGGGTCGATATGCGCCTCGTCGCGCGGCTTGAAGTCCGCGCAGGCCGGGTTGGGCTTACCGCCGCCGGGGAGCGGCTTCTTGATCACCTCGCCCGCGGCGGTGACGACGGTAACATCCACGCCGGCGAACGGAATCTTGTCGCCGGGCTTCACTACCGTGTGTTTGGCGTTGGCATAGAGCGCGGCATACTTCTGCTGAAAATCGGGCACCTGCTCGCGCGCCTCCACCGTGGCGCCATGGTCGACGAAATGTTTAATAGGGATGCGTTTCGCCAATTCCTCCAGGCCGCCCACGTGGTCCACGTGGTAGTGAGTGAGAATCAGGTGGTCGATCTGCTTGACTCCGGCGGCCTCGATCACCGCCATGATGCGGTCGGTGTCCCGGGGGCCAATGGGGGCCGGCCCGGGGGGATTGCCGGTATCTTCCAGGAGCGATTCGCCGGAAGGCGAGACGTAGAGCACCGCGTGGCCGCCTTCGGTATCCACGACATACATGTCCAGCGTTTTGGCCGACTGGTTTTGCGCGGTTCCCGCCACGGAAACCACAGCCAATACCAGCGCCAACCAAGAAATTCGCCGCATGTCCCGGATGCTATCACACTTGCGCGCGTGCCCTGGAAGCTCTCACTGCACCTTAGCCTGGCGCGTGACCGCCGCTTCCTTGCCGGAATGCACGCCCAGCAGCCGCCGATGGGTCGCCTGCGCCGCCTCCACGAGTTCGCCGTAGGGACGGTCGGTCACGTCCACCAGTCCGATGTTATAGTTCTCGCCGTCGAAGCGGCCAGTGGATGGCTCGTCGACCCATTCGAACCAGTGAGCACCCACAATGTTCCGGTCCGCGAGCGCGTTCTCCACGTAGTAGCGGTACGCCACTCCGCGCTCCTCCTGGCTGGCCGTCTGCTTCAGTCCGGGCGGCATGCCGCGGCCGGGGACGCCGAAGTGAAACTCGCCGATGAGAATCGGCCGGTCGATGGCCTCCCGCACCTTATCGATTTCCTTTTGATTCACGGCATACGCGTAGTTATTGAGGCTGTAGACGTCGAAGACCTTCGACAGCCGCACGATTTCTACCGGCGTAGTCGAGCCGAAGCGCAGCCCCAGGCTGAGATGATTGGGATCGTGCCGGCGGATGGCAGCCGTCACCGTCTCCACGAACTTGGCATAGACCCCGTAAAGGAATTCGCGGCGCCGATCGGGGGTGTCGCCGGCGGTATCCTGGGCGCCCAGAAACTTTCGCAGTTCCTGCTGCAGCGCGCTTGGCGGACCCGCCAGGATGGCATCCACCGCCACCGATTCGCGTCCCGGCCAGGGTGGCTCGTTCCCCAGAAAATAACCCAGCAGGTACGGATCGTCCTTGCGGGCATCGCACTGCTGGGCAGCGGCGCGGTCGATGGTGGCGGCGAAGTTCGGCGCGAATACGTCGGCGATGCCCATGGGGCCGGTCTCGCCCCAACCGCGCGTGGTGTAAACATAAGGCGTGCG
>CAZARO010001028.1:0-2788 GCA_964487165.1 uncultured Solibacteraceae bacterium
GGTGAGTTTCTCGATGAGCATCATGGGGCCGCCGCAGTGCGGGCAAAGCCAGCCCGGAGCTGGCTTTGCCGCGATACTTACAGGCGTCTCCGCACGTGCATGCGGGCTGCCCCCCAGTAGCTGCTTACAGAGAGGCAGCATCTGTTGCCGGCGCCGATTCGCGAGAAAGCCGGAAAAGCGAATCCGGACGAACCCGCGCGGCAAGACATGGAGCATGAAGCGTCGCAGAAACTCTTCTGCGGTGACCGTCATCTTGCGTTGCTTGCTGCCGTGAGCGTAGTCCTTCCACCGGAAGGTGACCTTGCCGTCGGCAACGGAGAGGAGACGGTGATTGGAGATGGCGACGCGATGGGTATAGCGGGCCAGATAGTGAAGCACATGCTCCGGTCCTGCGAAGGGGCGTTTCGCGTAAACCACCCAGTCCTGGCGAAAGAGCGGCCGGAGGAAAGCGTGAAAGGCTTTCTCTCGGGCCAGCGCTTGGAGGCTACCAGGAAAAGCGAGTTGGCCTTGACGAAAGGCGTGCTTCAAGCCAGCGATAAACTTGCCGCGAAAGACGCGGCTGAGCACTTTCACCGGCAGGAAAAAGGGATAACGGGGACGGATCCAGCACTGGTGGTCTGGAGACAAGCCGCCAGAGGGGATCACGCTGTGAATGTGGCCAATGATCACTCCCCGCGCGGGCATAGACGGCGTCGTTGATTCGTTGCTGTTCGCTCAACACGTGATCGAAATGTTCCGCAGATCCCTGCCCGGCGGCTTTTCGAGAAACTGCCTCGACCGCCTTTCCAATCGCTTGGCCAAAATCCTCTCACAAACCCGCAAACTCGGCCCGCCCGGATAATGGGCAGAGATTGGCCGATTATGCCGAGCTCGGCATAACCGGCCTTATGCCGAGTACCGGATTATGCCGAGAAAAAGCCGGCGCAACCGCCATGGAGCAACAATGACGGCCCTTCGAGGTCCCGCTCGCTCGGCATAATTCTGCAGGACCACGGAGCGAGGAACACCGAGTGCCCCAGCCGTCGCCAACGTGCCAGAACCAGACTGGCCGATATTTGAGGGGTCCTCACAGGGTGAGGGCGGGAAAATCGGTTTGCAGGTCCGAGTCCCGTCCGGCGGATTATGCCGAGATCGTAGCGCCTCCGATGCCGTCCAGATGGGGCCGCAGTGAAATCCCTCGGCATAATCCAGCACTCGGCATAAGGCCGAATGAGTCGCCATCTCGTAGACTGGGCGGCCTCTGCCGGGGCGCTCCCGGATGTCTCCATGCCGGGCAGCGTTATTAATTCGTAATATCGGAAGGCGGTTCGTCGTCTTCTCTAAAGGTCTCTAGAGCGGGCCAATATCGGTAGGCAACTCGGCCCTCGTACCGCCAAGCGCCGCAACGTTGACCGGCGTTATCCCCGCGGGCAGATCCCTCAAAAAGTCAGTTTCCGGAAAGCCCACTTGAACTAAGCCTTGCGGCAGACGCCTCGCGTGGTATCTTCGATGGCGTACTAGTCATGAGACGCAATGGCCATCACCGTCGCGTAGCACAGTTTCCGCAGATCGTATCACAAACCAGATTCGATACCCATTAAGCAATTCTCGGGCCAAGCGGGCTTCAGCCGCCGTGAATACAGGACCCAGCATGCCGCGGTTGCCCACATCACCGCGCCGAATCCGACGCCGTTCAGAACTAGCCGGGAATCTGGCCCCAATACCGTGGCCGGCATCAGAAGCGCCGCCATGGAGATCATGGAGGCTGCGCTCGCCGTCGCCCGGTACACCGGTAACTGGAACAGGGCAGCCAGCGGGAAGAAGTGTAGACCGATGACCAGCGGCATGGCCGGAGGAAAGAGGTCGCCGCGGCCGAAATGATACATCGCGAAAGCGGCTATTCCGATGCCGCTCCATTCGCCTAGTATGACCCATCGAAACCGAGAATTTGTTCTTCGATTGGCGGCACGCTCCTCCTCACTACCCAGTCGCAGGTCGGAGCGTTTGAATCCACTTGCCTTGCGGCGAACCCGGCGAGGCCAAAAAGTCGCTGGGGTTCTGCCGGGAGACGACCTCGGTCCTGAATACCTTCCGTGCAGCATAACGTTCCGCGCCGGCACCACAAAGCGAGCTCCCGGCCGGGCCGCACTTTCCGAGTGGCGTGATCCCACAATCAACACGCGGCACTCTCGGAGTACAATCCGGGAGGAGGCATATCGATATGGATCGCCGCGGATTCGCCCAGGCCGCTTTGGCGGCGGCCGCAATTCCGATCAGCGCCGCCGCGCAGGAAACGGCCTCGCGTGCCAAGCCGCTGAACCTTAAGATCACGGGACTCAAAACATTCGTGGTGAACGCCGGAAGCTTGAACTGGGTTTTCTGCAAGGTCTACACCAACGGCGGGCTGGTGGGGCTCGGCGAAGGCTCCGTCACCAGTAAGGAAGCCACTGTCGCGCAGGCGATCATGGAGCACGAGCGCTTCCTGATCGGTAAGGACCCAACCGACATCGAGCTACTTTGGCAATCGATGTTTCGCGTGCCTCGATGGCGCGGCGGCCCGATCCTGAACTCGGCAATCAGCGCTGTCGAGATCGCCCTCTGGGACATTTCCGGTCAGGCGCTCGCAGTTCCCATCTACAAGCTGCTCGGCGGCGCGGCGCGCAGCCGCATCCGCATGTACCTCGACGTGGGCTCGACGCCCGAGGACTTTCTGCGGGCCAAGGAACTCGGCTACACCGCCGCCAAGACCACGCCACTCTCGCCCATTGACAACGTAGTCAAGCCAAGCGCGACGATTCGCGATGGCGTC
>CAZARO010001029.1:0-2781 GCA_964487165.1 uncultured Solibacteraceae bacterium
CGAGTTTTCCAAGGGCCTGGAGGCCATCTGGAGCCTTATCTCCTCGGTGGACAAATTCATCGTGGAACGCGCTCCCTGGAAGCTCGCTCGCAGCAGTGAGCCCGACGCTCCCGCGCAGCTTGACGACACCCTCTACACCGCCGCCGAAGCCCTCCGCATCGTCACCGCGCTGCTCTACCCCGTACTCCCCGAAAGCACGCGCAAAATCTGGTCGCAGCTCGGCATGCCCGACGCAATCGAATCCGTGCGCTTCGAATCGCTCGCCTGGGGCGGCCTCAAAACCGGCCAGAAAATCGGCGAAATCTCCGGCGTCTTTCCGCGCATCGAGCTCAAACCCGCCGTCGACAAGATGCGCGAGCTCGAAGCCGAAGTCACTGCCGCGCAACAGGTGTTGATGGGCAAAAAGCCCGAACCCGCGCCCGAAGGCCCCGCCAAAATCGCCATCGACGACTTCCTCAAGGTCGACCTCCGCGTGGGCCTGGTACTCACTGCGCAGCCCGTGAAGAATTCCACCAAGCTCATGCACATGACCGTCGATCTCGGCGAAGGGCAGCCGCGTACCATCGTGGCCGGCATCGCCGAAGCCTATGGACCCGCCGACCTCATCGGCCGCAAAGTGGTGATCGTCGCCAACCTCCAGCCGCGCAAGCTGAAAGGCATAGAGTCGAACGGCATGATCGTGGCCGCTTCGGTGAACGACGGCAAGCCGGTGCTCGCGGGCTTCGCCGAGGACATCCCCGTAGGGGCGCGGCTGAAGTGAAGTTGATCGATTCTCACGTCCACCTGGACGATGCCAAGTTCGACCCCGACCGCGAGCAGACTATCGAACGCGCGCTCGCGGCCGGCGTCGAGTGCATGATGGCCATCGGCACCGGCAACGGTCCGCCCGATCTCGAAGTCGCCATGCGCCAAGCCGATCGCTATCCTTTTATATACTCGACCATCGGCGTCCATCCGCACGATGCGTCCAAAGCCACGCCCGAAACCTGGACGCGCCTGCGCCAGCTCGCCGCTCACCCCAAGGTGCTCGCAGTGGGCGAAATCGGGCTCGATTACCATTACGATTTCTCCCCCCGCGAGGTGCAGCGCGCGGTCTTTGAGCAGCAACTGGCGCTTGCCGCGGAGTGCGCCAAGCCCATCGTCATCCACACCCGCGAAGCTTGGGACGATACTCTCGCCATGCTGCGCGCCCACTGGCAGGGCGGCGGCATCATGCACTGCTTCACCGGCGACGAAGCGCAGGCGCGGCAGGCGCTCGACCTCGGCTTTCACCTCAGTTTCGGTGGCGTGCTCACCTTTCCCAAGGCCGATGCCGTGCGCCAGGCCGCGCGCGTGGCGCCGCTCGATCGTATCCTGATCGAGACCGATTGCCCCTACCTGGCGCCCGTGCCGCACCGCGGAAAACGCAACGAGCCGGCCTTCGTGGTGGAGACCGCGCGCCGTCTGGCGGAGGTGCGCGACGTGCCGCCGGAGGCCATCGCCGAAGCCACTACGCAGAATTTTGAACGCCTCCTGTTTGCGGGGCGGGACCGGTAACAGGTAAACTGGTTAACTTACATGAATTTAGGCAAGCTGGGACAGGTCTTCACCGCGCGTGAAATTTTCGACCTCATCCATGACGAACTGGAGCAGGTGGAAAAGAGGATCACCGTGGAATCGGTGGCATCGGTGGATGCGGTCACGGCGATCGGACAATATCTGCAATCGAGCGGCGGCAAGCGCCTGCGCCCCACGCTGCTGCTGATCTCCGCCAAGCTGTGCTGCGCGGACGCCAACGGCGGCGCTTCCAACGCTTCCGCCATCCAGCTGGGCGCCGTGGTGGAGCTGCTCCACGCCGCCACGCTGGTGCATGACGACGTCATCGACGCCGCCGAAACGCGCCGCGGCCGCCCTTCGAGCAACGTAAAATGGGGCAACCATATCTGCGTGCTGGCCGGCGACTGGCTCTACATGCAGGCCTTCCAGATCGCCCTGCGGGAACGCAATTTTCAGATACTCGACCTGCTTATCTCGCTCACCCAGATGATGGTGGAAGGCGAGCTCCTGCAGCTTGACCGCATCGGCAAGATCGGCGTCAGCGAGGCCGATTGCATGGAACTGGTCGACCGCAAAACGGCTTGCCTCTTTTCCGTGTGCGCGCGCCTGGGCGCACTGGCCGGACATAGCGACCCGCAGACGCAGGAGCGCCTGGGCGAATACGCCTGGAATCTCGGCATGGCGTTCCAGTTGGTGGATGACGTACTGGATTTCACGGCGCGCGAAAAAACTCTCGGCAAGCCCGTGGGCGGCGATCTGCGCGAGGGCAAGGTGACCCTGCCGCTGGTCTACGCCCTGGAGCGCGCAACCCCCGCCGAGCGCCGATTGGTCGAGACCATCCTGCGCCAGCGCAATTACGAGGAAGTGCGCTTCTCGCAAATTCTGGCGCTGCTGGAAAAATACCGCGGCATCGAACGGGTGAAAGATCGCGCGCAGACCTTCACCGATAAGGCCCGCCAGATCATCAGCGAATTCCCCGATTCACCCTACCAGCGCGCGCTGCTCGCGGTCACCGAACTGGTAACGGAACGCGATCACTAGCGGGCACAAGTTTGGCCACAGATGAACACGGATAACAACCCACTGCAGAGAAATTCTCGTTCTTGCTTCCTTCTTATCCGTGTTCATCTGTGGCCAGTACCTTAAGTTCCGGAGGTTGGGCCGCTCCACTCGTCAAGCGAAACCCTAGCCTAGCGGGAGTTTACTGGGAAGGGGCGGAATAAAAGCGTAAGTAGTTGTTTCTTT
>CAZARO010001030.1:0-2778 GCA_964487165.1 uncultured Solibacteraceae bacterium
GCCGTCGCCCGATCCGGTGCGGTCGTGGCAGGGCGCGCAGTAGACGTTAAAGCGGGTCTGCCCACGCTCCACCACTTCCGTGGTGACCGGGAACGGGAAGGTGTCGAGCGGCTTGCCATCGGCGCCTTTGCCGGTATAGAACGCGGTGTCGTCGTTGAGATGGCCGCGCGCCACCGTGCCATCGATGAGGGGACGCTCGGAGCGCCCGTCGGCGAAGAAAGTGGACGGACGCAAGGGAATGAATTTGGGTTGATCCTGCATGTCCTGCCGGCATCCGGCGAGCGCGAGGGCAGCGAGAAGGATGAGTGGGGCAGCCAATCCTGGCTGCAGGCTGGCTTTCCAGCCAGCCGGGCCGCCTGAAAGGCGGCCTGCAGGCAAGATTGCCTGCCCCACATCTGAAAAGCGAGCCTTAGGGCGCAACTTCGGATACCTCCCTCGGCTCCAGAGCCAGCAGAAACGCACTCGTCTGTTCGCGGTCGAACAGCGGATCGCGCGCCTGGATGCACAGGAAAAATCGATTGCGCGAGGCCAGCGCGAACCGCGGCACATTAAACACCGGATGATACGGCATCGGCAATCCACACAGCGCCAGCAGCCCCAGCACCGCCGAGATCGCCGCGAACAGAATGGTCATTTCAAAAGTGATCACGATGTACGACGGCCAGCTATGCAGCGGCCGGCCGGCAACATTGATGGGGAAATAAATCACCGTCACGTAGTACTGCAGCAGGTATCCCAGAATGCCGCCCACAATCCCGCCCGCCAGCACGATGAGAGGGAGCTTATTATGGTGCAGATCGAGCGCATCGTTGAGCTCCTCGATGGGGAAGGGCGAATACGCGTCCAGCTTGCGATAGCCTTTCTCCCGTGCCGCACGCGCGGCGCTCACCAGCTCGGTAGGGCTCTCAAACTCGGCGATCACGCCGTAAATCGGTTTGATCATCCTTCCGCCTCCTCCTCGACCTTGGCCTGCGGAAGCAGCGTGCGCACTTCGAAAATCGAAATCATGGGCAATAAGCGGATGAAGATGAAGAACAGGAACAGGAACAGTCCGATGGTGCCGACGTAGGTCATCCAGTCCCACCTGGTGGCCTGGAAAATCGACCATGAGGACGGCAGGAAGTCCTGCGCCAGGCTGCTGACGATGATGACGTAGCGCTCCAGCCACATGCCGATGAGCACCACGATCGACGAGCAGAAGAGGATGGCCGGATTGCTGCGCGCTTTCTTAAACCACAGCAGTTGGGGCGCCACGATATTACAGGTCATCAACGACCAATAGGCGAGCCGGTACGGCCCGGTCATGCGGTGCCACAGCATGGCGGATTCGTAGGTGTTGCCGCCGTACCACGCGCTGAAGGCTTCCAGGATGTAGGCGTAGGCTACGATGAGCCCCGTGGCCAGCATAACCTTGGCGGAATTCTCCAGGTGCCTGTCGGTAATCAGCCCCTGCAACCCGTAGACCGCGCGCAGGGGGATAGCCAGCGCCAAGACCATGGCGAAGCCCGAATAAATGGCGCCCGCCACGAAATACGGCGGCAGGAAAGTGGAATGCCAGCCCGGCACGATGGCGATAGTGAAGTCAAAGCTCACCACCGTATGCACCGAGAGCACCAGCGGCGTCGCCAGCCCGGCCAGCAGCAGGGACGCGGTCTCATAGGTGCTCCAGTGCTTCGCCGAGCCCCGCCAACCCAACGCCAGAGTGCCGTAGGCGAAGCGCGCGAAGCGGCTGTGAGTGCGGTCGCGCAGCGTAGCCAAGTCGGGAATCAGGCCCACGAACCAGAACAAGAGCGACACCGTAGCATAGGTGGATACCGCGAACACGTCCCACACCAGCGGGCTGCGGAAATTCGGTTGGACCCCCATGGTGTTGGGATACGGGAACAGCCAATAGGCCAGCCAGGGACGGCCCAGGTGCAGGATGGGGAACATGCCGGCGCACGACACCGCGAACAGCGTCATGGCCTCCGCGAAGCGGTTGATAGAGTTGCGCCAGCGCTGGTTCAACAGCAGCAGGATGGCGGAGATCAGCGTGCCGGCGTGCCCGATACCGATCCACCACACGAAGTTCGTGATGGCGAATCCCCACATTACCGGAGTGCGCAATCCCCAAATTCCCACGCCTTTGGTGAATAGTACGCCCACCGCCAGCAGGAACATAAACAGCAGCACTAAGCCGACGGCGAATCCGCCAAACCAGAACACCGGAGTGCGCTTGGTGAGCACCACGGTGGCGATCTGGTCGGTGACCGTACCGAAGGTATAGCCCGGCGCGATGATGGTTTTCGACGCCGGGGAGTGTGGATCGTGTTGCTCGTCAGCCATCGGCAGCCCCTAGCTCTCCCACTCCGGATTCGGATTGCGCAACGTGGCCAGATAGGTGGTGCGCGGCCGCGTGTTCAGTTCCTGTAGCAGCCCGTAGTTCCGCTTCTCCGCTTTCATTTTGGACACGCGGCTGTTCGGATCGTTGATGTTGCCGAAAATAATCGCCTCCGTAGGACAACTGGCCTGGCATGCCGTCTGAATTTCGCCATCCTGCACCGTGCGGTCCTGCTTCTCGGCGTCAATTTTGGCGGCGTTGATTCGCTGCACGCAGTAAGTGCATTTCTCCATCACGCCGCGGCTGCGCACGGAAACATCCGGGTTGTGCAGCAGCTTCAGGCTGGGCGTTTCGAAATCCGAGAAGAGATAGAAATTGAAGCGGCGCACCTTGTACGGGCAGTTGTTGGAGCAGTAGCGCGTACCCACGCAGCGGTTGTAGACCATGTCGTTGAGGCC
>CAZARO010001031.1:0-2776 GCA_964487165.1 uncultured Solibacteraceae bacterium
TGATAGGACGGATGTGTAAGCGCAGTAATGCGTTGAGCTTACCGTTACTAATTGCTCGTTCGGCTTGACCATAAAATTTACTACGCACACGAATGAGTGCGCTGCTTTCCGCAAGTCGGCTGCTCCCTGAAAGAGCGGCCGGCCCCGTCAAATATTCAGAGGGCGCCAAGATCCAGTTGGCGATTCCTCCATCGATTTCTGGGTGACCTTAGCGAGAGGGACCCACCCGTTCCCATCCCGAACACGGCAGTTAAGCCTCTCAGCCCCGATGGTACTGCATAGGCAACTATGTGGGAGAGTAGGAAGTTGCCCGGTTTATAATGAAAGGCCCGATCTAACCATCGGGCCTTTTGCTTTTTATGATCACTCCGCCGGCGTTCAACTAAGCCCCCACCGGCCTCCCTGTGCTACCGCTATAGACGCCAGGGGCTCCAACGTGACCACCGCCGCCACCCCGATTCGCACTCCCGCAAGAAATTCCAAACGACCCGTCATTCACCCGGAAACCCCAGAAACAAAGCGGTTTTCCATTCCGAAAACGAACCCGTCGGACCGCCTCTTCCCCCGCGCGCTATACTAAAGTTTCCGTGCAAGACTTCATTCGGATTCGTGGTGCGCGAGTCCACAACCTCAAGAATATTTCGCTTTCCCTTCCCCATAATAAACTTACCGTCGTGACGGGCGTCTCCGGATCGGGAAAATCGTCGCTGGCCTTCGACACCGTCTACGCCGAGGGGCAGCGGCGCTACGTGGAATCGCTCTCCGCCTACGCGCGGCAATTTCTGGAGCGCATGGAAAAGCCCGAGGTCGACGAGATCGATGGCATCGCGCCCGCGGTCGCCATCCGGCAGAAAAATACCACCCGCAACCCGCGCTCCACCGTCGCCACTTCTACCGAATGCTACGATTTTCTGCGCCTCCTGTATGCCCGCGTCGGCCAGACCTTCTGCCCCACCTGCGGCACGCGCGTCCGCAAGGATACCGTGGATGAAGTGGCCGCGCGCCTCGCTGAGTTGCCCGCCGGATCGCGGTGGTACGCGCTCTTCCCCTGCGGCGAACACTTGAGCGCGCAGGCGCTGCGCGACCACCTCTTCGAGCTGCGCAAAAAAGGCTTCAACCGCCTCTTTCAAGCCGGCAAAATCTTCGAGTTTTCCACTCCCGAATCGCTGCTCGACGTGGATTTCTCGCGGCCCGTGTTCCTGCTCGCCGATCGCCTCGCCATTCCCGCCGGCGCGGCCGCGCCCGAGTTCCATCAGCGCCTGGTCGACACCATCGAGACCTGCTATCGCGAAGCCGGCGAGGTGATCTTCGAAAGCGCCGCGGGCGACCGGCAGTTGCGCTTCAACGAAAAGTTCCAGTGCAAAACGTGCGGCCTGGAATTTGCCGTCCCGGAGCCCATCCTCTTCAGCTTCAATTCGCCCTTCGGCGCCTGCCCGCGCTGCCAGGGCTTCGGCAACACCATCGATTTCGACATGGACCGCGTGATTCCCGACCGCACGCTGTCGCTCGCCGATGGCGCCGTGGATCCCTGGACCAAGCCGAAATACCGCTCCTGGCTGGCCAATTTTCAGAAGCACGCCAAGGGTACCGTTCGCCTGCGCACGCCCTTCTGCGAGCTCACCGAAGGCGAGCGCGAGATTGTCTACGCCTTCGTCCGCCGCTTCTTCGATCACCTGGAGAGCAAGAAATACAAGCTGCACGTGCGCGTGTTCCTGAGCCGCTATCGCGGCTACGCGCTCTGCCCCGATTGCAAGGGCGCGCGCCTGCGCAAAGAGGCGCTCTACGTTCGCGTGGGCGGCAGGAACCTGGCCGAGATCGTGCGCATGAACATCGCCGAGGCGCACGAATTCTTCCTCTCGCTCGCGCTCAGCCCGGAAGAGACCGCCATCGCCGACAAGATCCTGGTGGAGATCCGCCAGCGCCTGAAATTCCTCAACGACGTGGGGCTTGACTACCTCACGCTCGACCGCCTCTCGGCCACGCTCTCCGGCGGCGAAGCGCAGCGCATCCAACTGGCCACCAGCCTGGGCTCGCGGCTGGTGGGCGCCTGCTACGTGCTCGACGAGCCATCCATCGGACTGCACACGCGCGATACCGGGCGGCTGATCCGCATCCTCGAAGAATTGCGCGAATTGGGCAACACCATCCTGGTGGTGGAGCACGACCCCGACGTGATGCGCGCCGCCGACCACATCATCGATCTGGGACCGGGCGCGGGCGAGCACGGCGGCAATATCGTTTTCGAAGGCACGCTCGACGCGCTCATGAGCAAGAACGGGCGCTCGCTCACCGCCCGCTACCTCTCGGGCGAACTGCGCGTCTCGGCACCGCGCGAGCGGCGCCCGGTCGATCCCCGCCGCATGCTGCGCATCGTCGGAGCGCACACCCACAACCTCAAGAACATCGACGTGGAGATTCCGCTCGGCATGATGGTGGCTGTCACCGGCGTCTCCGGGTCGGGCAAGTCGACGCTGGTCCACGACGTGCTCTTCCGCTCACTGGAAGCGCTCCACAAGGCGCGCGACACGGAGCCGGAACCGGCCGGCGACTCGGCCGAGAACGAGATTTCGGCGGCGCCGCGGCTGGCGTGCCGGACCATCGAAGGCGCCGATCGCATCTCCAGCACGGTGATGATCGATCAATCGCCGATCGGGCGGACGCCGCGCTCCAATCCCGTAACCTATATTAAGGCGTTCGACCTGGTGCGCGCGCTCTTCGCCTCCACCCGCGAAGCCGAGAAGCGCGGCTACACCGCCGGCCACTTCTCCTTCAACGT
>CAZARO010001032.1:0-2770 GCA_964487165.1 uncultured Solibacteraceae bacterium
CGCGGCCTCGGATCTCGTGGTGGTGCTCGATGGCGTCGAAGATCCGCATAACCTCGGGGCTATTATCCGCACGGCGCACGCTGCCGGCGCGGGCGGAATCATCATTCCGGAACGCCGCGCCGCGGGCGTCACCGACGTGGTGGCGAAGGCCGCCGCCGGCGCGCTGGAGCACCTGCCGATCACGCGAGTTACCAATATCAATCGCACCCTCGAAGAGCTCAAGGAAAGCGGCCACTGGATCTACGGGCTCGACGAGCGCGGCACCGAGGAGTACCACCGCGTGGAGTATTCCACCCCCACCGTGCTGGTGTTGGGCGGCGAAGGCAAGGGCCTGCACGAACAGGTGCGCAAACACTGCGACGTGCTGGTGCGCATTCCGATGGCGGGAAAAATCTCGTCGCTGAACGTCTCGGTAGCCGCCGGAGTGGTCCTGTTCGAGTGGCGCCGCCGACGCCTGGCGCGGCAAGCTGTTCGCGATTAGCTGTTAGCTATCAGCCCGATCGCCGCGCGGAGCGCGGACCATGCGAGTCTGAAACTCGTTGGCAAGGCACTTCACCACAGAGGCACGGAGACGCGGAGAAAACCGTGAGAATGGGCTCGTCGGCCACGAGCGAGCGCCTCGGCTTCCCGCAATTCTGAGATCACAGAGGTGACGGAGGCCACAGAGGAGAACTGGCGGGCCCGAAGTTTCTGGAGAACTTAGAGCGGCTGTAGCCGAGCCCTGATCGCTACGTCGCGATCGGCTGTTCGCCACAACCACGCAATAGTCTGAAGAGTCATTAATTAATTAACAGCCTCAAGCGCCAGAAGCTCCCCAGACATCGCTGGCCGGGAGTCTGGTTCTCTGTGTGCTCTGCCACCTCTGTGCCCTCCGGTTTTGACTTTGTTTTCCTCTGTGTCTCCGTGCCTCTGTGGTGAACTGTCTTGCCAACGAGTTTCGCGCTCGCCTGATCCCGCCCCGCCCGGCGATCGGGGCTGAAAGCCCGCCGCTGACTGCTGAAGGCTCCTCAATGCAGTAAAATCGAGTTCTATGCGCCGCACATTGCCCTTCTTCTTCCTCGCGGCCGCTATTCCGCTTTGGGCCGCGCACCCCGTGCGCGCCAAGCACGGCATGGTGGTCACGGTGGAACCCCACGCTACCGAAGTCGGACTCAAAGTTCTGGAAGCCGGCGGCAACGCCGTGGACGCCGCCGTGGCGGTGGGCTTCGCCCTGGCGGTCACCCACCCCTACGCCGGCAATCTCGGCGGCGGCGGCTTCATGCTGCTCCGTATGGCCGACGGGCGCACCGCGTTTATCGATTTCCGCGAGCGCGCGCCGCTCGCGGCCACGCGCAATATGTACGTCGACGCCGCGGGCAAAGAGACTCGCGACAGTATGGTGGGCTACCGCGCCTCCGGCGTGCCCGGCACGGTGCGCGGCATGGAATACGCCTGGCAGAAATTCGGATCGAAAAAGTGGGACGAACTGGTGACGCCGGCGGCCGCTCTGGCAGCCAACGGCTACGCCATCACCGACGCCGAAGCCACCTCCATGCAGAGCTCGGCGCGCGGACTCAGTGAATATCCCGAGTCCAACCGCATCTTCCTGCGCGGAGGCAAATACTACGAAATGGGCGATACCTTCGTGCAGTCTGACCTGGGTCGCGTGCTGGAGCGCATCGCACGCCTGGGCGCAAAAGACTTCTACGAAGGCGAAACCGCGGCCCTGCTCGCCAAAGACCAGAAGGAGCACGGCGGCCTCATCACCGTGGAAGATCTTCAGCGCTATAAGGCCATCGAGCGCAAGCCGCTCACCGGCCAGTATCGCGGCTACGACATCATCACCGCGCCCCCGCCCAGTTCCGGCGGCATCGGAATCCTGCAGATGCTCGGCGTGCTGGAAGGCACGGGCTTTGAGAAGGCCGGCGCCGGCTCCGCCAAAGCCATCCACTATATGGCCGAAGCGATGCGCCGCTCTTTCGCCGACCGGTCGCAAAACCTGGGCGACCCGGACTTCGTCAAGATCCCGCTCACCGCCATGCTCGATCCTCAGTACCTTCTGAAGATCCGCGCCGCCATCGATCCGGAGAAGGCCACCCCGAGCTCGCAAGTGAAGGGCAGCCTGTTCAACGGCCACGAATCGGACCAGACAACGCACTTCACCGTGGCCGACGCGCAGGGTAACGTAGTGGGGGTGACGTACACGCTCAATGGCGGCTTCGGCAATAGAATCACGGCCACCGGCCTCGGCTTCCTGCTCAACAACGAAATGGGCGACTTCGCCGCGCAACCGGGCGTGGCCAACAGTTCGGGCCGCGTCCTGGGGGAAGCCGACGCCATCGCGCCCGGCAAGACCCCGCTCTCCTCCATGACGCCGACCATCGTGCTGCGCGACGGCCGCCCGTTCCTCACCCTGGGTTCGCCGGGCAGCCAGACCATCATCAACACTGTGCTCGAAACCATCGTCAACGTCATCGACTGGAAAATGAACGTGCAGGAGGCCGTGAACTGGCCGCGCTTCCATCACGCCTGGATGCCGGACGAGCTTGAGATGGAGCCGGGCTTTTCACCGGATACCATCGCCCTACTGAAAAGTTGGGGCTACACCATAAGGACCGTGCAAAGGCAGGGCGATTGCGACGCCATCCTGTTCTCCAACGGATGGCTGGAAGGCGCTGCCGATCCGCGCACCGGCGGACTGGCGGAAGGATACTGAATAACAGATGAACCACGTACTGTCGACGCACCTGTTCGTGAACCATCGGCTCACGTCAGCGTTGCTGACCAGAAT
>CAZARO010001033.1:0-2768 GCA_964487165.1 uncultured Solibacteraceae bacterium
CCGGATGCTGCTTGACGGTCCGCTGACGGCGCTGTTCGCCGGATTCCTGCTGTATAGCGAAGAGGAGAAAGGGAATCGCGTCTGGCTGCTGGCGATGCTGGCCGGCCTTACACGCGAGACTGGGCTGCTGCTGGCCGCGGCCCTGGTGGCGGATCGCGTTTTTCGCCGCGATTGGCGCGCCGCCGCTGGCTTTGCCGCCTGCGCCGCGCCGGCGCTCGCCTGGTTCGCATATGTGGCCGCGCGCCTGCCTGCCGGCGGACCGGTGGACGAACTCGGAACCCCGGTATGGAGCCTCCTCCGCCAGTTGCTGGTGTTCCGGCCGTATCCCGATCCCGTCGGGCAAGCGGTGCTGCGGATCACCGATTTTTTGGCCGTGGCCGGCCTGGCCGCAGGCGTGGTCCTGGCGGTCCTGTGGCTGCGAAAATGCCGCCTGGAGCCCGTGCCGATCTGCGTGGGGTTGTATGCGTGCCTGGCACTGGTGCTCGGGCCGAAGGTGATGGTGGAAGCCTTCTCCTTCGGGCGCGTGGTTTCGCCGCTGCTTTTGTGGATCGCGATGGAGGCGGTCGTGCGCAAGAAATGGGCCGCGCTGGCGCCGCCGTTCCTGGTCAGCCTGAATGTGAGCCTGGTCTTTGCGAAACCGCTGGTCACCATCGGGCAAGCCTTGCTGGGGCGTTGACTTCGAGGGCGAGAGCACCTACACTCTCAGCCATGTTACGTGCCCTTTTCCTGACTGCATGTGCCGTGATGTTGGCTGTGGCCGCGGGTTGCTCGGGCGGTTCCGGCGGCGCCGACGCCAAGGCGATCCAGGCGCGGAGTGAACTGTGGAGCAAGGCCGGCTCGGCAAAAGACTCGGCCAGTTTTGCCACCTTCTATGCCGACGATGCCACCGTAATGTTCCCCCACGAGCCGGTCTTCCGCGGCATGGACAGTATCAAGGCGGTGCTGACCCCCATGATGCAGGATCCTAATTTCGCGCTGTCCTTCACCACCGACAAGGTGGAGGTCTCGGGCATTTTGGCGTATACGCAAGGGACCGTCAGCCTCAAGACTACCGCTCGCGATGGCAAGCCTGTGCAAGATACCGGAAAGTATCTTACCGTCTGGAAGAAGCAGGCCGACGGCTCCTGGAAGGCCATTGAAGACATTTTCAATAGCGATCTGCCGCTGCCGGGAAACTAGGCAAGGCTTCGCCTTGATATCCCTTCGGGAGAACCGCTTGCTGGCGCGCGCGGCTCGGAATGGCGCCTCTGTGTTTGCCAGAGCCTACCGAGCCGCGACCGCGAGGGAGCGGTCGATCAGCCCAATATTGTAACTCCCTCAGAAGTTAGAATGAAAACCTGGCGCTGGAAAGCTCGACCCCGGCGGCCGCGTCTCGGGCTATGCTCCCTGACTTTCGCGGGCTGAAGCCCGCACCACCGAGGTTGGGGTGGGCTTTAACTCACTTACGCCGGAGTGTTGCGCACCCTGGCCTTGACGAAGTCCATCTCCGTCTGCTTGGGGATGCCGGGTTCAAAGCAGCGGCGGCAGCGCGCTTCGTACATGTCGGAACCGGCCACCACGATGAGATCTTCGGAGCCGCGCAGGCGCTGGGTATGCTTGGCGGGATTGCCGCAGCGCACGCAGATGGCCAGCGTCTTGGTGATGGATTCGGCGTGCGCCAACAGGTCGGGTATGGGAGCGAAGGGGCGGCCCATATAGTCGGTATCGAGGCCGGCGACGATCACCTGCTTGCCGCTGTCGGCCAGGCGCTGCGCCACCTCCACCAGTCCCGCGCCCATGAAGTTGGCTTCGTCGATCCCCACCACTTCCGAGCGCCAGTCGATGCGGTCGACAATCTCCGCGGCATTGCTGACCACCTGCGATTTCATGCGCAGGTCGCCGTGGGAGACGATCTCGTCGTTCGAATAGCGGTCGTCGATCGACGGTTTAAAGACTTCCACCCGCTTGCGCGCGATCATGGCCCTGCGCAGGCGCCTGATCAGCTCTTCGCTCTTCCCCGAAAACATGGGGCCGCAAATCACTTCGATCCATCCGACGTTGCCGGTGATGATATCCATACGAACCGTTCAGCATGGCATAAAGCGGGTGGCGGCGCCAGTGGGCTGATGCGCTGACCAAGGGCTCAGCCCTGGAAATCCTTTCAGCATTTTGGAGGACGGAGGCGGCCCCTGCGGGTCCGCGAAGTCTGACAGCCCTGGCAGGATGTCGGAAGTGAATGGCGGTGGCCCACGGCGGTTTGAAGCCGCAAGCCGCGATGATTCTCGCGATCTGAGCCCGCTGCGACGCTGATCCCCCAGAGGAGCGCACCTCCGCGGCCTCTGCCACCTCTGTGCCCTCCGGTCTTAACTTGTGTCTTCCTCTGTGTCTCTGCCGTGAATATTTCTCAGGGCCGCAGCTTGATGCGCGCCTGCTTCTGGCTCTTGTCTCCGGAACGCTTGCGCAGTAAGTAATCCTGGCTATTCACTTTCTGGCGGCCTTCGCCGGCTTTCTTGCGCGAGTAAGTGCCGGCCGGCTGCATGTGGCGAGACTTTACGTTATCCGCCAGATAGACCGCCAGCACTTCTTCGCGCAGATTGCGCACCAGCGCGGGGTCCAGAATCGGGACTAAGACCTCCACGCGATGGTCGATGTTGCGCGGCATCAGGTCGGCGCTGCCGATGTACACCTCGTCCTCGCCGCCGTTGGCGAAATAGTAGACGCGGCTGTGCTCCAGAAAGCGGCCCACCACGCTCGACACTTCGATATTCTCGCTGACGCCCGGCACGCCG
>CAZARO010001034.1:0-2767 GCA_964487165.1 uncultured Solibacteraceae bacterium
GGCCGCGAAGACCGCCGACGTTGTCCAGGAGCCAGCGGATCTTGAGTCCGCTGAAATAGGTCGCCAGCGGCAGACCGGTCTTGGCGCGAAGCCGGTCGGGTCCGCCGTGTTTAGCCAGGCCGGACACATAGGAGCCGACCCGGGCATCCTGCCAGACTAGGGCGTTGTGTACCGGCAGCCCCGTCTTGCGATCCCACACCACCGTTGTTTCCCGCTGATTGGTGATCCCGACCGCGGCCAGGTCGCTGGGACGGAGGCCCTTCTGTTTCATTGCCTCCTCGATCACTTCCTCGGTCCGGCGCCAGATCTCGTTGGCGTCGTGCTCCACCCACCCCGGCTGGGGAAATATCTGCTCGTGCTCTTTCTGGGAAACGGAAACAATCCGTCCTCCGCGATCAAAGATGATGAATCGTGTGCTGGTAGTTCCTTGATCGATAGCTCCGATATAAGTCGACACTGTCTAACTCCTTTCCATAACTAACTGCCTCGCGGCCGGTAAGGCCATGGGCTGTTGGCCGGCTGCGGTCAACATGCGATTCATTTTGGCGACATACCCGTCGAGGGCCGACGCCTCCTGCTCCTCGCTCCAGCCGAGCTCGCGGCCAAGAATCGCCGCCACGGCAGGCGCCGCTTGTATGGCCAGGCGCCAGCCAAACAACTGGAGGCCGATCCGCCGGGCGAGGACGTCTTCAATGCTCAACGCCATCTCGTTGCGCGCGGCATAAGTCACCTGGGCGCGAATGGGGGCCTCGCCTTCGACCAGCGGGAGTGCGAGCGACGGATCGGAATCCACAAGACCGAGAACCTCGGGCGCCAGCGTTCCGTACTTATGTGCCAGGTGCTGCGCGGCCGGAACGGACACCTTAAATCTGGCGGTAAGCGTTTGCCAATAGTCCCACTTGTAGTCCGCGGATCCGTTCAGGGGATGGTCGGTGGTGGGTGAAGGCGTAACCGCTTCTCTGAGAGACTCCTGGACCTTATCGATGGTTTCCTGACCCATGAGCCGATGCGTGGTCCACTTACCGCCGAGGATGCTGATGAGACCGCTTTTCGCGTCGAACTCCACCTCATCGTCGCGGATGAGTTTCTTAGTCTCTGTGACGCCTTTTGCCGCGACCAGGGGACGGACTCCCGCGAAGCCGCTGACTACCTGATCCGCACGCAGCGGCGAGTTCAGGTAGGGATTGAGTTGCCGCAGCAGATAGTCAATTTCCTCGCTCGTCACCACCATCTCTTCGCCGGGCTTGTAGCCGGTATCGGTGGTCCCCACCATCAGGCGGCCGTTCCACGGCACCGCGAAAATGACACGGCCGTCCTCCGTTCTGGGAACCAGCAGGGCATCTTTTTCCGAAAAACCATCCAGCGGAAACATGATGTGTACTCCTTTGCTGGGGCGCATGCGCGAACCGGCGTCGGTGGATGCAAGCTGCCGCATGACATCGGAGAACGGGCCGGTGGCATTCACGAAAGCGCGCGCCGCGATCCTGAAGGTCCGGTTCGAAATCTGATCGCTAACCTCCACGGCGGTAATTTTTCCCTCCGGAGTCTTTTCGAGCGTGGTCACGCGCGCATAGTTCAAAGCAGCGCCGCCCAAGCTGTCGAAAGTGTCGACGAGAGCGAGGCAATAGCGGCCGTCGTCGAACTGCCCGTCCGCATAGGCGACAGCTCCGGTGAGGTTTATCGACTGCATGGCCGGCATGCGGTAGAGGGCCTCCTCGCGGGTCAGCAGCCGGCT
This sequence comes from uncultured Solibacteraceae bacterium, assembly GCA_964487165.1. Classification (GTDB taxonomy): domain Bacteria; phylum Acidobacteriota; class Terriglobia; order Bryobacterales; family Bryobacteraceae; genus PALSA-129. The sequence continues at coordinate 1,736 of CAZARO010001034.1, forward strand.
GGGAAGTAAACTCGATTTGCCGGAAATCCAGTCGTACATCTTCATGCCCAGGCCATAATAAAACTTGTCGAAATGGCTGAAGCACGGAACCAGAAACTCCACCATGCGTGTCAGGTGGGGAGCATTATGGAGCATGAGGGCGCGCTCATGCAGTGCCGCTTCCACCAGGTGGTATTGATTAACGTCCAGATCGTTGACGGCTTCCTGCAGGTAGCGGACACCTCCATGAACCATCTTGGTGGAGGCGGTGGAACTGCCGGATGCGAAATCGCCGGCTTCCACCATCACGGTTTTCAGCCCGCGTAGCTGGCTTTCGATGGCGCACGCCGATCCCGTGGCGCCTCCACCGATTACACAGACGTCAAACTGCTGCCCGGCAATATGATCGATGAGTTGATTGCGTTCTTTCATAGCGGCCTCTCTATAGGACGAACGTGGTGCGGAATCCAGCCACCGTACTGTTGCGCGAGTACGTGTTCGCGCCGGTGTCAAAGTAGTATTGAAAGACTGGTTGGAAGGTAAACCACCGGGTGGCCTTAAACGCGTAGTTTACTTCCAGGGCTTTCTCCGATCCGAAGGGCAACAACCCCTCTTGCGAGAGGGCCTGGTTCAGCACGCCGCTGATGCGGCTGTAAACGATGCCGACCGATATGGCGTCGCGCTTGCGGTGGGGAATCAGGCCACGATAGCGGAGCCCTCCAGTGATCTGCGAGTAGTTTCTGGTGATGTCGGCCGGAGTCCAGTCGAACGCGAAATTCACGTCGAGGCCGCGGTCGCTGCCGGCTTCGGGGCGATATACCGCCTGATTGGCCATGAAATAGAGCAGGTAATTACCGCTGGCCTCTTTCGCGGTGACAATATTGGGGAACGGGCCGGGATTAGTGGTGGCGCCGAATCGGTAAGTCCCGGGGTAGGTCTTGGCGGTCGATGACGCTGTCGGATCCACGAGGTAACCCGCTTCGGTGGCGATTACAGGATTGTCCTTGAACTTGAAATTCACGCCGCTAATATCGTCGTGGTAGGGATTCCGAT
>CAZARO010001035.1:0-2765 GCA_964487165.1 uncultured Solibacteraceae bacterium
GCGCATCGGCAAGGGCGGAAAGCTGGGCGGCGTGGAGTGGGGCATGGCGGCCGCGGGAGGCGTGGTCTACGCGCCGCTCTCGGACCTCGGACTGCCCACGGCGGGCGGACTTTTCGCGCTGGATGCGGCCACCGGAAAAATCGTGTGGCAGACGCCCGCGCCGAAGCCCCCGTGCGCCGGGCAGCGAGGATGCTCGCCGGCCCAGTTGGCCCCTCCCACGGCCGTTCCGGGCGTGGTCTTCTCCGGGTCGATGGACGGCCATCTGCGGGCCTACCGCATGACCGATGGCGGCATCTTTTGGGATTTCGACACGGGCCACGAATTCCCGACCGTGAATAACATTCCGGCCCGCGGCGGTTCCTTCAGCGGCACCGGACCGACGGTTGCCGATGGCATGCTCTACGTGAATTCCGGCTATGCCAACACCGGCGGCTTGCCGGGGAACGTGTTGCTGGCCTTCGCGATTGCAAAGTAAGCGGCGCTTTACACCACTCGCCCGAGCAGTCCGGCGGAGAAGAGGCGCGCATCCACACGGCCCAGGTGACGCACCACCGCCGGCGGCGAAACAGGCGTGTGGCTGATGGTGCAAAGATATTCCGGCACGGGCCAGACGTCTTCTTCGGCCGTCATCCAGCCGATGCTGTCGAAGCGGCGCAGATTCACCGGGCGCGAATACGCGCGCAGCGTCTTCTCCCGGCGCAGATTATAGTAGTGCTCGAAATACGACATCACCAGCTCGCGCAGCGTGCGGTACACCGGCTCGCGATACCGCAGCCCCGAGAAATTGGACTTCGCCACCGCGCCCCAGCAGCCGCGCAGGCGAAAAATCGCGAGCACGTGATCGTCATCGCGGACGGCCTCCAGATCGAGCAGCAAAGGCGGGTGGCCGAGCATGCGCAGCGCCGCCGCGCCGAAGAGCGCGCCTTCCATGCAGTGGCCCGTAAGGTCGCGCAGCACGCGCCGCGGTGAGCGGCAGGTGGCGCCGCCCGGTTCCTTGTTGTAGGCCAGGTCGTCCAGGAAGCGCTGGATCTTCTCGGGCGAGCGGAGACGCCGGAAGACCGCCCGTTCGGCGGCGGTAAACGTGTCGCTTGGCATTGCGTATCAGGGTAGCGTAAATTGGCGGCGGACGCGGTACTTAAGACGCTGCCCCCCAGGGGATCGCGCCTCTGTGGCCTCCTCCACCTCTGTGACCTCCGGTTTTGACTTTGTTTCTCCGTGTCTCTGCGTCTCTGTGGTGAATAGTCTTTTGGTTGCGGTTCTCGAACGTCCCTACAGGGCCAGCCTCACCGCGGCTGCTGCTGCGTCATGCAGTGCAGCGCGCCCAGGCCCCAGATCAGCTCGCTGCAATGGATGCCCACCGTTTCGCGATCCGGAAACAGGCGCGCAATCGTGGCCAGCGCGACGCGGTCGTTGGCGTCGTTGAAGGTCGGCACCAGCACCAGCCCGTTGGCGATGTAGAAATTCGCGTAGCTGGCCGGCAGCCGCTGCCCGGCGAAGAACAGCGGATGCGGCATGGGCAGCTTCACCACGTTGAGGCCCGCGGCGCGCAGCAGTCCGTGATTTTCGCGCAGCGGCTCATAATTGGCGTCGGCACGGTCAGCCTCCGACGCCACCACCACCGTGTCCGCGGAGACGAAGCGCGCCAGGTCGTCGACATGCCCGTGGGTGTCGTCGCCGGCGATGCCGTAGCGCAGCCAGATCACGCGCCTGACGCCCAGATAGTCGTGCAGCTGCCGCTCGATCTCGCGGCGGCTCATCCCCGGATTGCGCTGCTGCACCTCACTCAGCAGGCACTCCTCGGTGGTCAGCAACAGGCCGGCGCCATTGACGTCGATGCTGCCGCCTTCCAGCACCATTTCGGACCGAAACAGGGTCGATCCCAATTGTTTCGCCAGCGCGCCGGGCACTTTGACGTCCTTTTGCCAGTCGTCATATTTGGCCCACCCGTTGAAACGCCAGCCGGTGAGCGCCACTTCGCCGCGGCGATGCTTCACGAAGATAGGGCCAAAGTCGCGCGTCCAGACGCGATTAGTGGGGCAGGGGAAAAACTCCACCGCTTCCATTACCGCGCCGGCTTTGCGCAGCACGGTGCGGGCGCGGGCTTCCTCGGCACTGCTGCCCACCAGGATGCGCACCTGCTCCACGCGGCTCAGCTTACGCACAATTTCGGCGTACACCCACGGGATGGGCGCGAAACGGCCCGGCCAGTCGTTGGGATTGTGCGGCCAGGCGATCCACGTGGCGGCATGCGGCTCCCATTCCGCCGGCATGCGGAAGCCGAGCTGGCGCGGAGTCTCCGTCTTCAATCGATCACCCGGCTCAGAATGGGGCCGTATGCGTCGATGCGCCGGTCGCGCAGGAATGGCCAGTTGCGGCGCGTGTCTTCGATGGAGCGCGGGTCGCACTCCACCACCAGCGTCTCCTCGGCGTTGTGCGACGCTTCGGCCAACACTTGCCCGTGGGTGTCGCAGACGAACGACCCACCCCAGAATTCGATTCCCTTTTCGGGCGGACCTTCGTATCCCACGCGATTAACCGAAGCCACGTACACCCCGTTGGCGATAGCGTGGGAGCGCTGGATGGTGCGCCACGAATCGTGCTGCGCCTTGCCGTGTTCGGCCTTCTCGGAAGGGTGCCAGCCGATGGCGGTGGGGTAAAAAAGAATTTGCGCGCCGTTCAGCGCGGCCAGGCGCGCGGCCTCGGGATACCACTGGTCCCAACAGATCAGCGGCGCGACGCGCGCGTAGCGGGTGTCGAAGCAGCGG
>CAZARO010001036.1:0-2760 GCA_964487165.1 uncultured Solibacteraceae bacterium
CACCATGAGTCGAAGGAATTTCCGGTCTATGCGCTCACGGTGGCGAAAGGCGGGTCCAAGCTGAAAATCACCACGGTGTCTCCGGATGACACTCCCGAAGGGCCTCCGGCGCTGGCCTTCACAGTGAACCCGGGGTTCCTGCACTTGCCGGCGCGCTACGCCAGCATGGACGAATTCGCATCGCTCCTGCAGCGGTCGGCCCTCGAACGCCCGGTGGTGGACCAGACGGGGCTTCCTGGACGGTACGATTTCGACCTCGAGTTTGCGATCGACGAGACGCTCTTCGGCGGGATGTTGGGCAAGGGCCCGGATGACCCTGTGAAGCCCAGCCTCTTCGCCGCCCTACAGGAACAATTGGGCCTGAAACTGGAAGCTACGCGAGGGCCGGTGTCGGCGCTGGTGATCGACCACGCCGAGAGGCCTTCGGAGAATTAGGCAGGCGGCACGATCGGGCTAAAGCCCTCGGCAGGCCGAAGCCTGCCCTACGGCTTTGGCCATTTATAGCCTGCAGTCGGCTGTCCAGTGGGGCAGGCAATCGTGCCTGCAGGCGGCCTTTCAGGCCGCCGCTGAATCGGAACAGACCACTCACGAGTTCGCAAGTATTTTCTCCGGCTTCGTGTCTCGCAGGCATCGTGCAGCAAAGCCCGAAAAAGTCCGACTCGTGACAGAGAGGCCGGCTGAAAGCCGTGGGCGCCCTCTGGGCACAGCCAGGATTGGATGCCCCACGAAAGGCTAAAGCCCTCGGCAGGCCGAAGCCTGCCCTAGCTTAGCTATTCTTTCCAGAGCAGCTCCGCATCCGAACGGCGCACGTAGTTGGCATCGAGAGCCGCGGGATCCTGCGCCTCGGCCCGCGACGCCAGACGCGCGATTGCACCTGCCAGCGCGCGCGGAGCGGTCCGCACCGCAGCCTTCTCGAAGCACGTGCCCGCAAGCGGCGGCGTGAAGCCGGAGGCCACGAATTCCAACTCGCCCTCGGGCAGCATCTCGATCCAACGGGCGAACGGGGCCACCACCTCCGGAGACACCAGCCGCGACGCAGCATCGTACACCGCGCCGTACACCTCGCCGCGCCGTGCGTCCATCACCCCCGCGCGCAGCGGAGCGGCGCCGAACGACGCGATCGCCTGCAGATTCGACACCGCGACGGCCGGGCGTCCAACCGCCTCCGCCAGACCTTTCACGCACGCCAGGCCGACGCGCACGCCGGTGAACGAACCCGGTCCCGACGCGGCGGCGAAACAGTCGATATCGCCGGGCTTCAGTCCGTGGCGGGCGAGTAACTCCGCCAGATGTCCATAGAGCAACTGCGCGAACCCTTTGGGGGCGTGCAACTCCACCTCATCCAATAAGTCATCGCCGCGCAGAAGGGCCAGGCTGCCGTATTCGCTGGTAGTATCCACCGCCAGAATCAGGCGGCTCACTGATTCAGCCCGCAGCCGGCATCCACTTCGTAGACCTTGCCATTGGCGTTCATTCCGTAGAGGCGCAGGTGGATTACCGCGGGATAAGTCGCCGCCAGATCGGCAGGCATCGGATAAGTGCCCTTCTGGCTGGTGGCCAGCACGCGATAGCCCTGGCCCTGGCCGGACGCGTCGCCGGTCCACACCCACATCATGGAGCGGGTGGCGCGAGTCTCGCGCGTGATTCTGGCGGAAAATGTCACCGGCTTGGAGAGCGAGAGATCGCCAGTGGGTTGCTCGATGACGAACGGCACTTTAGGCGTGTTAGCTTCCACTTCCTGCAGGGAGATAGGCAAGTAATTCTCATCGGCATCCTGGCGCGATTCGAACTTATATGACTTATTCATGCCCTCTAAGTGGGAGAGGCGCACCACGCGGAGTATCCAATCGTGCGAGCGGTCGGGCGGCTCCATGGTGAAATGGTCGCCGCTGAATTTCTTGCGGACGGACTCGCCGTTCGCGGGGTTGATCCAGAATACGTCATAGGAGCGCCTCTCGACGATCAATTCGAGCGGCCCCGGCTTCTCGATATAGACCAGGTAATCGACGCCTTCGAGCGCCAGCACGCGGCCGTTGTCCACGTCGAAGTACGGCTCCATCTCCCAGTAGCGCGTGCTGGAGAGAATGTCGTACCAGACGCTCATGGCTTTGGCACCGGGCGAATCGGTGTACTGGGCACCCGATCCCGTATTGGCGTAGGTGACGGACTGGCCGTCCATGGTGGCGTTCCACAGGCGATGGCGAAAGGTGGTAGCGTCCACATCCGCGGTGCCGGACTTCCCTGCCCCGCTGTCCTCGCGGCCGAAGCTCAGGCTGACGAACGGGACGGGAAAGAGCTGGTGCTCCACGGCGCCCACGGAGTCGTCCGCGGAGCCGTAAGCGGCGAAATTCATCCAGCCATCGTCCAGCAGGGGCGCGGACGTGATGGCCGCGCCGGCGGTGCGCGGGTGCTGATAAGGATCGGCCTCTTTCAGGTCGACGCCGAAATCCTTCAGCAGCGCGCGCGCGTTCACCTCGCCTTCGAACTGCTCCACCAGTTGCCAGGTGACGTTCATGGCAGCGTAGCGGCCGGCCAGGTAGCGCGCGAAGCGGCGAAGCTGATCCTTTGAGCCGAAGAACCGCAGCAGGTCACCCGGGCGGCGGACCAGTACGAGGTCGGCAATGAGCCCCTTCTGATTGAGATACCGCACCCGCTGATCGAGGCGCTGGAAGAAGGCGACGTTGGGGACATCGGGCCCCTGGAACAGCGCGGGGTCGGAGCCCTGGCCGAAGATGGGGCCGCGCAGGTGCGTGAATTTCT
>CAZARO010001037.1:0-2760 GCA_964487165.1 uncultured Solibacteraceae bacterium
CACATCCAGACGGTAGACGCCCGGCTTCAAGGGCACGATCTTCTGGCCGATGGACTTGCGCTGCTGCCAATCCGTACGGTATTGCTGCGGCCCCCCGGGAATCTGCAGGTCTTCCTCGAAGCTCTGGACGGGCTTGCCGCTGATGGTCTTGAAGTCGCCATACAGATGGATATTGGCGTCCGAAACGCCGTCCTTGGTCTTCAATTGCAGGTCTTTGTTATCGAACTGCACCGACACGTAGGTCATCACGGAAGCGTCCGTGATGGGGAAGAAATCCACGCGCACCTTCATGGGCAGGATGTCGTAAGTAATGCGCGAATCGACCTTGGCTTCCAGGTCGGTGAACTTGATGGCGGGCGGCTTCTGCAGGTTGACGAACTGCTCCAGGCGGGTGAATTCGTTCATGCTCTCCGGCAGACCGCCCATCGGTTGGGCGAGATGCGTTCCGTCGGTATTGTTGAAGCGCTGCGTCTTATCGCTGATGCCCATCTGCTCCAGCACCGTGAGGCCGGCGTTGGGGACATACAGCAGCGCATCCTTCTCCGAGGGGTCCATGGTCATATGGAACTCGCCCGACATGGTGGGGTCCACAAACTCGATGATGACGTTGGTGCCGACGCCCTCAATCCAGCGGTAGCGCCATTGCTGGAAGGGGTAAGTGGAAGTCTCGCCGCCGCCTTCCTCGGGAGGCCGTTCATAGCTACCGCCCGAAGAATGATCGTCGATTTCATCCGGCGGCCCATAGGTGATATAGATGCGGCCGCGATCCGTCTTCCAGCCCGGAATACCGGAAGCGAAGTGCTCGTTGGTGTAGGCGATGCGGCGGTAGTGCTCTTCCTGGAACTCGTTCTCCACGGTGTCCGGGGTGGGATCGCGGCGCAGCCAGAAGTTTTCGATGAACTGCTCGCGCTCTTCATCGGTCTGCAGACGCATGAAGGCCGACCGTTCCTCATCGGTGATGATGTAGGTTACGTCCTCATTCAACCACTTGCGATAAGGCGTGGCCAGCTCTTTGCGGAGTTGCTTTTCCTTGGCCTTGCGCTCTTTGTCGGTCATCGGCCGGGAGGTGGTCTCGGCGACTTTCTTATCGGTTTTCTTGCTGTCGGTCTTGGCGTCGGGCTTCTTGGTGGCGCTATCGTCCTGCTGCGCCAAGGCAAACGCACCGGCCACAAGTAACGCGGCAATCGAGAGCAGGGAAAGGCGAGTAGCTTTCATACGGCACACCGCTTCCTTTGGACAGGGGCTGAAACCATCTTAGATCGAATGATTTGCGCGGTCAATCCCGTGAATTCGACGCACAGTGTGAAGGGTGGGTTCGATTTCTGCAAAGCGAACTTGCTAAGGGGCTTTGCCGCACTGTTTTGTTCATGTTTGGGCGGTATTTCAAACGGTTTGCCGGAAGGCATTAGCCTTAAATTCAAATGCCGCGCGGCCTGGCCTTAGCCTTTATGCTCCCCCGCGTTCACCCAGGCTTGCGCGCGATTCATCGCCGCCAGCGCCATATCGGGATCGGGCGCCGTCGCCAACTGCTCCGTCGCCCTCTGCAGGTCCGACTTGGCACGCGCCAGATCGATGTCTTCGGCCTTCTCCGCCGAATCGGCCAGCACGCGGACGTGGTCTTCCAGCACTTCCACGAAGCCGCCGTCCACCGCCAGATAGTGCGCCTGGCCGGCAGCCGTATAGCTCAGGGCGTTGGTGCCCAGTTGACCCAGCAGGGCGGCGTGCCCGGGCAGAATCCCCAGATACCCGTCCTTGCCGGGCAGTTGCACGTCGGACACCTGCTGGCGTACCAGCGAGCGCTCCGGCGTGGCGATCTCGAGTTCCAGTAGCTCGGCCATACTTACGCCTTCTTCAATGCTTCAGCCTTCTCCTGCACTTCTTCGATGGTGCCCTGCATGTAGAACGCCTGTTCCGGAATGTCGTCGTGCTTGCCTTCGGCGATTTCGCGGAAGCCGCGGATGGTGTCGCTCAGCTTCACGTACTTGCCCTTGTAGCCGGTGAACTGCTCGGCCACGTGGAAGGGCTGCGAGAGGAAGCGCTGGATCTTGCGCGCGCGCGCCACCGTCAGTTTGTCCTCATCGGAAAGCTCGTCGATGCCCAGAATGGCGATGATATCCTGCAGGTCCTTATACCGCTGCAGAATTCCTTTCACCATCTGCGCGACCCCGTAGTGGTCGTCGCCCAGGATGAGCGGATCGAGAATGCGGCTGGTGGAAGCCAGCGGGTCGACCGCGGGATAAATGCCCAGAGACGCGATTTCGCGCGAAAGGTTGGTGGTAGCGTCCAGGTGCGCGAAGGCCGTGGCCGGCGCCGGATCGGTATAGTCGTCGGCGGGTACGTAGATGGCCTGCACGGAGGTGATGGAGCCCTTCTTGGTCGACGTGATGCGCTCCTGCAATTCGCCCATTTCGGTGGCCAGGTTGGGCTGGTATCCGACCGCGGACGGCATGCGTCCGAGCAGCGCCGATACTTCCGAGCCGGCCTGCGTGAAACGGAAAATGTTGTCGATGAAGAGCAGCACGTCCTGCCCTTCCTCGTCGCGGAAATATTCGGCCACGGTCAGGCCCGTGAGGCCCACGCGCAGACGCGCGCCGGGCGGCTCGGTCATCTGCCCGTAAATCAGCGCGCACTTGGATTTCTTCCAATCGTGCGGATCGATGACGCCGGATTCCTGCATTTCGGTCCACAGATCGTTGCCTTCGCGGGTGCGCTCGCCCACCCCGGAGAAGACCGACACGCCGCCGTGCTTCTGGGCGATGT
>CAZARO010001038.1:0-2758 GCA_964487165.1 uncultured Solibacteraceae bacterium
TCGCTCGTGTGGAGCGCGTCTATCCTTCCGCCGATGTCCTGCCCAGCAACCTGCTCCGCTTCTACATCTATTTTTCGGCCCCGATGAGCCAGGGCGAAGCCGGCCGCCGCATGCGCCTGCTGGACGAGAACGGGAAGGCGCTGGACGGCGTCTTCCTGCCTGGCGAAGAACTGTGGGACCCGGGATTCCAGCGCCTCACCATGACGCTCGATCCCGGGCGCATCAAGCGCGGTCTGACTTCGAACCAGGCGATGGGACCGCCGATTGTGGAGGGCAAACGGTACACCCTGGCGATCGACCAGGCTTGGCCCGACGCCCGCGATGTCGCGATGGTGGAAGGTTTTCGTAAGGCCTTCCGCGGCGGACCCGGTGAGCGCTCCAAGCCCGACCCGAAGCAGTGGCGCTTGACGCCGCCGAGAGCCGGCTCCCCCGGAGTGCTAACGGTGGATTTTCCCACGCCGATGAATTATGTCCTGCTGCAGCGCATGCTGCGGGTGTCCAAAGGAGATGGGAACATAACGGGTCAAGTGGCCGTGGAACGCCAGGAAACGCGATGGACTTTCACTCCTCGCGAGGCGTGGAGTGTGGGCGATTACCGTTTGGTGGTGGACACGGCTCTCGAAGACCTGGCGGGCAACAGCATCGCGCTGGCTTTCGACATCGACGTGTTCGAACAAGTGAGCCGGCACATCGTTTCGTCTACAGTCGTGCTGCCGTTCAGTGTTCGCTAGGTGCGCTCCCATCGGTATTGACATATAGACATTCTTCATATAGGCTATCTTCATGTGGAATCGGCTCCCATTTCTATGGCCGGCGCGGCGCCACAAGGAAGAGCGCGACATGCGCGAAGAGTTGGCGTCGCTCGCCGCAATCGCGGGCAATAAGGAACTCGGAAACCTCACGCTGGCGATGGAGGACGCTCGCGCGGCTTGGGGCTGGACGTGGCTCGACGGTATTCTTGCGGACATACGTTATTGCTTGCGCGCGCTGCGCAGGCAGCCGGCATTCGCGGGGATCGCGGTACTCTCACTGGCTCTCGCGATCGGCGCGAACAGTGCGATCTTCAGCTTCGCCGACGCAGTGCTGCTGCGGCCCCTGCCGGTGAAGAATCCGGGGGCCGTTTTCGACGTGAGCTATACGACGCCCGACAATCCCCTGGAGGGCATGTCGTTCCCCGATTACCGCGATCTTCGCGACAAGAGCCGCTCCTTCAGCGGCGTGGCGGCGTATCGCCTGACCACCCTGGCGGTGGCCGGCAATTCCGCGGTGGCGGCACAGATTCGCTTCGCGAGCCTGGTGAGAGACAACTTTTTTGCGGTCTTAGGGGTGACTCCTTTCGCCGGCCGCGGGTTTCTTCCCGAGGAAGGGACGCCGTCCGCCCAGCCGGTCGCGATGCTCAGCTACGACTTCTGGCAGCAGAACTACGGGGGCAACCGCTCCGTGCCCGGCAATACGCTGCGCCTCAACGGAATCGTTTTCACGATTGTCGGAGTGGCGCCGGCGTCCTTTACCGGCCTTGACCGTTTCGTTCGCCCCAGCATCTTCGTTCCCCTCGGAATGTCCCAGCGGCTGGCCGCCATGCCGGCCGACCCGCTGGAGGACCGCGGAATCCACAACCTGGTGGTGAAGGGCCGATTGCGCGCCGGCGCTTCGCAGGAATCGGCGCGGGCGGAACTGGCCATTATCGGGGCCGCGCTGGAGCGCGAATATGGGAAGACGAATCGCAACCGCCACATGGCGGTCGAGACGGAACTGCAGAAGCGCAGCCAGCAGAGTCCTCGATTAGTGGCCCTGGTCAAGATGCTGATGGGGCTGGTGGGGCTGATTCTGATCATTGCGTGCTCCAACGTGGCGAACCTGTTGCTTGCGCGGGCCAGCGCGCGCGGCCGCGAGATCGCCATCCGGCTGTCGATTGGAGCGGGGCGGAGCCGCATGGTGCGCCAATTGATGACCGAGAGTCTCATGGTGGCGATGGCTGGCGGCATGGCGGGGCTGCTGGTGGCGTACGGAGGGATACTGCTGCTCGAAACGCTCAGCGTTCCCAGCGATCCGCCGAACATATTGGCGGTCCAGATGGACTGGCGGATTGTGGAGTTCAGTCTGCTAGCGGCGATGGCGAGTTGTATTTTCTTCGGACTGGCTCCGGCCTGGCAGGCCGCGCGAACGGACTTCGTGAGCGCACTGAAGGCGGGCGGAGATGGCGCAGAGGGAAAGCGGCGCATGTTCGGGCGGAATATTCTAGTGACCGGACAGGTGGCGCTCGCCATGGTGGTGCTGATCGCGGCGGGCATGTTTCTCGCGGGCTTCCGGAACATGCTCATAATGCCGCCCGAATTTCGCACGGACCACTTGATCAGCCTGGATACCGCGCCCGCGGCACTCCACTACTCACCGGAACAGATCAAGGACTTCTACCGCCGGCTGGTGGACCGCGTTCGCACCATGCCGGGAGTGGCGGGAGTGGCGATGACCGAGGCGCTGCCGCTGTCCCCGGCGCAGACCGTCATCACGGTAGTGCCCGAGGGGTACCAGTTCCCGAAGGGCAGGGAAAAGACAATCGAGTTCGGCAGCGCCGTGGACGGCGGGTATTTCAGCACGCTGAATGTCGAAATCGTACGCGGGCGGGCAATTACGGACCACGACCTGGCTGGATCGCGCCGGGTGGCGATCGTGAATCAGGAGTTTGCCAAAACCTACTGGCAGGAGCAGGATCCGATCGGAAAGCGGATCCGGCTGGGTGGCGCGGACGGTCCTGCGG
>CAZARO010001039.1:0-2751 GCA_964487165.1 uncultured Solibacteraceae bacterium
CGGCGCTGGCCCACTTGAGGAGCGCGTTATTGCAGATGGTATTCTGGACGTCGACAATCACCCCGGCCGAAGGATCCACGGCGGAGAGCTCTTCCACCGCCAGGATGGCCTGAAAAAAGCTGCCGCCCTGCCCGCCGTACTCCTCGGGGATCTCGATGCCCATCAGCCCCATCTCGAAAAACTGCCGGATGATGTCTTTGCGGAAGACGCCGGCCTCGTCCATTTCGCGGACGTACGGGCGGATCTGTTCGCGGGCGAATTTGCGTACCGTGGACTGGAAGAACTTCTCGTCTTCGCTGAGCGCCGTCAATGGGAGCGGAGCGGTCTCGACGGCTTCTGGGGTCGCGGCCATAGCTACAGTGTACTCCCGGCAATAAAGTTGAGTTGCGGCTCCGATTCGCCGGTTTGGGCGTAAAATGAGGGCAGGAACGGGAGGTTGCGAGCCATGTTTGGCGATTTGCGGCATCGACTACACCCGCGAGGCGTCCTTTTCAATACCATTGAGAGGACTTTACTGGCAACGAGCGCATTGCTCGTCACGCTGCTGACGCTTTTGATTTTGTTTGTCGTGGTTTATTTGCGGTTGGGGTAAGGCGTGCTACGCGGAATCAACCCTCAGGTTCTCCGGGCAAGCTGGGTTGGCTTTGTGCCGCTAGCGTCCTGGGTTTTGGGCCTTCTCATTGTGGTGCTCTCCACCAGCGATGAGAAACGCAAGCTCTACCGCGTCCTGTTGAGGCTCCTGCCGGTGTTCCTGGCTTGGACTGCTTTAGTAGTATGGGGTGTTCTGTTCTTATCAAATCACGCGATATGACGGCATGCGGATGGCGCACAAGATACGTGCCTACCACGACCGCGCGTAATACCCCGTCTTCGCCCTGACCGTCAGACTCGCGTCCTTGGGGCGAATCGAGATCTTATGGAACGTCTCGTCGCTCGCCGTATTGCTCGAATGATACGCCAACTCGTACGCCGACCGTAGCTGCTCGCCGATCTCCTTGAAGTTCTCCGCCAGCCCCCGCTCGCGCGCGTCGAAGTCGGCCCCTCCGGTCTCCTTGGCGATCCGCGCCATCACGCTCATCCCGTATTTGTTCCGCGAGTTCAAGCGCTGATTCTTAACCTCCGTATAGCGCACGCAAAACAGCAGCACATTATTGGTCTGCGCCGACTCGATTGCGTCCAGCATGTGGTGCGCGCTGGAATTGTCCTCGCCGTCGCTGAATACGATGAGCGCCTTGCGCCCACCCTCGGCGTTCGCCAGCATTTGCACCGTCGAATAGTAGATGGCGTCGTAAAAAGCCGTGCCCGCCGTGCGAATCTCCTTGGGACCAAGCTCCGGATACGCCGACACGTCTTTCAGGCGGTCGAATCCCGCCAGCGCCTCGGCCAGATCCCGCCCCGGCGTCGAATAGTCGGCCACCAGCCGCAAATGGTTGCCGAAACACAGCAGGAAGGCGCGATCCTTGGGAGCCAGCGCGGCGCGTAGAAACGTCCGCAAGTCCTTCTCATGCGGCTTCAGAAAAGAACCCTGGCTGCCGCTGATGTCCACCACCAGCCCGAGCGTCAGCGGAACGTCCACGCTGCGCGCGAAGAACGCAATCTTCTGCGGCACGCCGTCTTCCAGCACCTCGAAATCGTCCTGCGTCAGGTTGCTGAGCAGCTTTCCCTGGCTGTCGCGGACCGAGAAGCTGATGTTGATCAGGTGCACGTCGGCGCGGTACTCCGGCTGGCCCATCGCGATCGCTGGAATCAGGCAGGCGGCCATCCATAGCTTCATACTCCGTATTACGCCACACTCCGGCGTCCGGCGGCAGAAAACTCACACCGAGCGCAGCGCCTGAATCACGCGTCTCGACAGTCGGCGTTACTTTTTCTCTTCTTCGGCCAGAAACTCGCCCAGCCGATCCAGCCGCTGTTCCCAGAGCGTGCGGCGATCGGCGAACCACTGCTCCGCCACCGAGAGTGCCGCGGACTCCAGGCGGCATGTCCTGACCCTCCCCGCCTTTTCGGTGTGCACCAACCCGCTCTGTTCCAGGATCTGCACGTGCTGCACGACGGCGGCCAGCGTAATGGCCAATGGCGCCGCCAGCCGCGACACCGAAATCGGCCCCAGGCTGAGTTTCTCCACGATGGCGCGGCGAGTGGGATCGCCCAGCGCGTGGAAGACGCGGTCGATATGGATCTTAGGCCGGGACATGGGAGGCTTTTGAGGGAGTTGCAAAATTCGAAGAACCGTTTGCTGACGCGCGCGGCCCAGAATGGCGTCTCTGTATTTGCCAGAGCCAACCGAGCCGCTGCCGCGAGGGAGCGGTCGATCAGCCGAGTATTGCAACTCCCTCTTCTATCGCTTCCGCGGCGATGCCATCCAGAAGGTGGTTCCAGCCCTGTTCGCGCATTTTGGGGCCGTCGGAGCCTTCGAAGAATGCTCCCTGATCGGTGAAAATGAGGTCCGTCCCCTTGTCGGAAGCGACGAATTCCACGGTTGCCAGAGATGCGGAAATCCGCCGGTCGCCCAGGCTCATGGTATAGGCGAAGACGATTCGCCGGTTCGGCTGGATGTCCTGGTAGGTGCTGTGATTGGTCAGGGCGATACCGGGAAACGGGGTATCGGGACCGAGTCGGGATTGGGTCCGATCGCTGCCCCCGACGCGGAAGTCCATCTCGAATATTTCGGCCTGCCTGCCATTGGCGTCGGCATACCAGCGGCGCTTCTTTTGCGGGTCGGCGAACGCGGCGAAGACACGCTGGGGGGTG
>CAZARO010001040.1:0-2742 GCA_964487165.1 uncultured Solibacteraceae bacterium
GGCCAGGATGCCGTGGGACAGCGCTTCGAACGCGTGGTGGATGACGAGGGCAACTTCGCGGCGCAGGAAATCGTGGGCGTGGTGGGCGACGCCAAGTACAATAATCTGCGCGAACCCACTGTGGCCACGCTCTATCTGCCGGCTACATCGGTGGGCGCGGTGGTGGAGGTGCGCACGCGCGAGAAGCCCCTGGCGCTGGCGCCGGCACTGCGCCGGGCGATTCAGGGAGTGGACCCTTCCCTCACCGTCACCAGCGTGACCCTGCAATCCACCCGCATCGGCGAGACCATCCTGCAGGAGCGCATGCTGGCGCTTCTGGGCGGCTTCTTCGGGCTGATCGCGCTAGTGTTGGCGGCAGTGGGTTTGCACGGTGTGCTCAGCTATTCGGTGGTGCGGCGAACCAGGGAGATCGGTGTGCGGGTGGCGCTGGGCGCCTCGTTTTTCAGCGTGGTCCGCATGGTCACGGGCGACATTGCCGCCACCGTCGCGATCGGGCTGGCGGCGGGGCTCGCCGGTGGATTTGCGCTGGCGCGGCTGGTGGCGTCCACTCTGTTTGAAGTTAAGCCCTCGGACTTTTGGAGCGTCGCGCTGCCGCTGTTGTGCCTGCTGGTGGCTTGCGCCGCGTCGGCTCTTCCGCCGGCCGTGCGCGCCGCCCGCGCGGACCCCATGGAAGCGCTTCGTCACCAGTGAGGGCGCGCACCAGGCGGACGCTGCGGGTGTAAACTTGTAGCGAAACTGAAATCCGGAATCAAGATCCCGGATTCCTGGAAAGGAGAGCGCATGCGATACATCGCAGGGGTGATGATGTTGGTTGTTGCGCCGCTTTGGGCCGATACCGCCGCCGGGCTGGCGGCGTTTAAGAATAAGGATTATCAGCGGGCATACCAGGAATTCAAAGCCGGTGCCGAGGCCGGGCAAGCCGAGGCGCAATTCGATTTGGGAGTAATGTACGCCCAGGGGTTCGGCGTGCTGCGCGACCTCAGCGTGGCGGCAGACTGGTACCGCAAGGCTGCCGACCAGGGCAACGCGGAAGCGCAATTTGCCCTGGGCCAGATGTACGCGCACGGCTGGGGCGTCCCGCGCGATACGGCGGACGCCATCCGCTGGTTCCAGATGGCCAATTCGGTGGACTCCGACGGTCCGCCCACCGATTGGTTGAGCGTGGAAGGCTACGGCATGCCCAAAGATCCCGCGCAGGCCGCGTATTGGTACCAGCAGGCCGCCAATAGCGGCCATCCGGAAGCGCAATATTTCCTGGCCCTTTTATATTCCGGCGGAAAAGGCGTGAAGCGCGACGAGGAACAGGCGGAGCGGTGGATGAGTTCCTCGGCGACGCAAGGCTACGCGCCCGCCATGGCGGAGCTCGGAAAGCGCTTTGCCAGCGGCAACGGCGTGGCGCAAAACGACAAGCGCGCGTACTTCTGGCTCACCCTCGCCTTCCTGCACAGCGACAAGAGCGAAGAGAAGCTGCGCGCCGCCGAAGCGGCCAAGCTGACACCGGCGGACGTGACGGCACAGGAGCACGCCGCGCAAAACTGGAAACCGAGGCTGGCTTCCGCAAAACCCAAGCAGTGAAGGCGACTCCGGCGAGATTTGGTCTCATCTGTTTTGCCGCGACCGTGGCCTATGGCCAGCTAGGGCACGATCCCGCGGCGGTGCTGGAGCAGGCACGGACCCGGCTCCAAGCAATGGCGCTAAACCTGGAACGGTACGTCTGCGTGGAGACCATCAATCGCAGCTACTATCAGCGGGCGGCGCCGCGAAAGGCGCCGGCGCTGCCCCAGCCGCCGCCGGCCTGTGCTCCGCCTCCCGCGAACGACCCGTATCAGCTCTCCAGCACCGATCGCGTGCGGCTGGAAGTGACCGTGTCGGCGGGGGCCGAGCTGCATTCCTGGCCCGGCGCCACACGGTTCGACGAACGCAATGTCGACGAGCTCATCCGCAACGGCCCGGTCTCTACGGGCTCTTTCGGCGCCTATCTGACCAGCGTGTTCGGGCAGCCGGGGGTGGTCTATCAATACCAGGGCGAGCAATCCGCGAACGGCAAAACGCTATTCGAATACGCCTATCATGTGCCGCTCGAAGCCAGCCACTTTCAGGTGAAGACGGACACCGCGTGGCGTCCCACCGCCTATGCGGGCGAGTTTCGTATCGACCCGCAGTCTTACGAACTGCGGAGTCTGACCGTCCGCACCGTGGACCCGCCGGCCGCGGCGGCCTTCTGCCAGGCAACCGCCACGCTGGACTACGAGAAGGTCCACATCGGCGACAGCGACCTTTTGTTTCCGCGCCAGGGGCAGTTGGAGATCGAGCTCAAGAGCGGATCGCAGACGCGTAACGTGACCACCTTCGCCAACTGCCGCGAGTATCAGGCGGAATCGGAAATCGTTTTCGACGACTCGGCGAACACCGGAAGCGCGGCTCCGCAGACTGCCGGCCGCGGCCGTGTGGCCCTGCCCATCGGCCTGCCGGTGACCCTGGCGCTGGAGGGCCCCATCGACACGGCCACCGCTGCCGCCGGCGATCCGGTGGACGCGAAGGTGGTGAAAGGGGTTCGCCGACCGGGTTCCAACGAGGAACTGGTACCGGCCGGCGCGGTGGTCCGCGGCCGCATCCGCAGGGTGGAACACCACCTGCTTCCGACGCCATATTTTCGCGTGGTGCTGGCGTTCAACCGGGTGGAAGTGCAGGGAGCGGTGTCGCCCTTCGTAGTCCGCAGCGAACCCGACAAGGAACTGGCCG
>CAZARO010001041.1:0-2739 GCA_964487165.1 uncultured Solibacteraceae bacterium
GACTGCGTCCCATACTGCTGGAGATTGCGCACGTCCTGATAGCCGGCGAAGTTTCGGTCGAAAACCACGCCGTCGTATATATACAGGCGTTTGGACTGTATGCCGGAGGCGCGCAGGAACTCCACCTGCTTGGCCTCGCGATCGTGCAGGGTAGTGGGCTGAGGCAGGGAGTAGAGATGGTAGTCTTCGAAAGCCTTCTCGGTGACTTGAGGCTGCCCCGGCGCCGCGCCGGTCGAAAACTGAATCACGCCGTTCATTATCGCCTGGTTTTGCGGCTGCACCTTATTGACATCCCCCGCCATTAGTTTGATATGAGCGCGATCGAACTGCTTGCCGCTCTGGTTGTCCAAGGTAACCCAGCCCACCAGGTCTAACATGTCACCGTTTTCCGGGGCGACAATGTTGTAATCGCTGCTCCAGGTCATGCCGCCCGAGACATAACTCAGTTCGGCATCGAACTTAGCAGGTTGAGCGGAGTACAGGATCCAGTCGAGGGTGGGCTTGAGGATGGTATCGTCACCCAGCGCGGGAAATATCGGCTCGCCCGGGAGCGAGAACTGCAGCTTGCCTGCCAGCTCGATGATGGGTTGTCCCGCACCGCCCGATACCATGCTCGCCTGGTTTGCCTGATATTGCGATCCATAGCGATTCATAGCCTGGTAGTGCGGCACGTAGCCGCTACGGACGATTCTGCCACTTACAATACGGCTGGTTCCATCCTGATTTCGCACGGAGAATTCGATCGTCTTGCCTTCGTACAGGTTGAGCAGTAGGTCCTGCGAGACTGGGTCGTTGCGATAGTTTTGCTCCAACACCTGCAAGGTCCATCGGCCCGATGGGTCGCGCAGAATTACCGAATCAGGTTCCACCTGCGCCGTTGCACCGGAGAAACGAATGGAGTTATTGCCGGACTTCAAATCCAAGGGTACAGTCTCGCGGACCACCGCGAAGTTCTGGTTGTAAATGGTCAACGCGGGGTCGGCGCCGAATAACAGGGCCGCGCAGAAGACGCACAGTGCGGCAGGGCGGCCACATGGGCGTGCAACTCGGGTGAGTTTCATACTCCAATGACGCCGCGTCTGGCGGAAATGTTGCCCCAATTACGACAAAAAGGGGCTGGGCAGCGCGCGAGTTTTTTCGAATCTGCCGAAAATTCAGTTCTCGGTTGGTACCTTATCCACGTGATCGACCATGATTATGTCCCGAGGGATGTTTTTGACGGTTAGTTTCAACCCCAACTGATCCTGCAGCGCTGCGAAAATATCAGGACCGGAATCAGCCGGGGATGATCCCAGGGGCGTGTAGCTCAAGGCGAAGTCGTACCCTCCAGTTAAACCGGTTTCATCCACCACCGGAGCCTGCACTACGGTCGTGAGCAAGGTAGCAAAGTTCTTCAAATACATGTTATTGCCAGCCATGTGAAAAAGTGTGCCGTCGAAGGTAAGAGACCACGGACGAGCAGTAACTGCATTCCCGGCCGGGGTGGGCGTGTCCGGCGATGCCTCATGAAGCCTGAATTTGGGCCCACCCTTCCCCACCGCGATCGTGTACGACGCCATCACCTTGGTTTCATGATGCGCGGAGAGGTGGAAGCGGTCGGCGAGAAGGTTCTGCAGCATCAAGCGAAACTGCTCCCTGGATGTCCCGACAGGGACTTTGGCCGCTACGTCGTAACAGTTAGCCGCCCAGAACATCCAGTCCGGCCCTTTCAGATCCGTGAACTCTATCTTATACGCGTAGAAAAGCAATGTCGCCATAGGCATGCACGGGCATCTGAAATTCTCCGGATCCGAGGTTCCCGGGCCCCCCGTGCAACCGGGGCCGGGAGTAATACCCGGTGGCAAAACCGCTGGTTTAACCGATGCCACTTCAAATGTTTCCTGGTTCACTTGCCCCTGGGCCAATGTATTGCTCACGAATAACGCCACCACGCTCGAAAAGAATATGATCCGTGTCATCTGACTTGCTCCATTCCGGTGCCTCCGCCGCCAGTCGGTGGGTGCGCATATCGAATCTGGCGCCCAGCAGGGCAAGTTGGGCCGCGGTATTCAAGGCTGAGCTAGCCTCGTCATCGATTCAATTGGTGTGGGCGATACCCGCCGCGCGCGCTGGCGATTGGTTAGAGACTATAAACGCCGTCGAAATCGCAGAAGAAAGATTCGATCTGCAGGGTGGGCTCGGCATTGGCGAAAAACGCCGCCGCTTTGAGCACATCCGCGGCGATAGCTTCGCCTGGTACCCCGTGGTAGGCGCCACACTCGTTGTGGCCGAAGAGCATAAGCCGGCTGGCACCGTGCAAACGGAGCGAGATGCGCACCATGGCGAGCACCAGATCGCGGTCGGAATCCCGGTCCGGCACGGCCACAACTTTCACCGAACCGGGAATCTTGACCATGTCATAAGTGGCGATGCCGCGGCGCTTGAGAAACTTGCGCAGCTGCATGTCGAAGCGGAAATCGTAGCAGGAGATGACGCAGGCGTCGGCCTGATACATCTCCCGCGGGCAGTCGAAGTGGAATAGCTTCTCCATGCGAAGACGGGCTCATCCCACTTTGCGTTTGGACTTGATGTCGTTCAGCAGGCGGTCGATCTCGTCCTGCTTCTCCATGGCGGCGAACTTTTCGTCGACGTTGTCGGCGAGCAGTTCGGACTTCGCCTGTGTGGCCGCTTCGCTGTGCATGACTTTGTTCTTCATGCGGTCGAAGGCGGCGGCGTTGGATTGGTCGCCCATGGTGCGGC
>CAZARO010001042.1:0-2737 GCA_964487165.1 uncultured Solibacteraceae bacterium
ATGTCCTGGATCGATTCGGCGTGGACGCGATTGACCTGGGGCGCGGCTTCGCGCTTGATGAGGCCAGTTGGTCTGATTGGACCCTTCCCGATGGCACACCCTGCAAAATGCCGGCATGGGCTCTGCCTGAGCGGGTGGATGGAGAGTGGGCGTTTCGCTCCAAGAGCAGGCGCGTGATTGGACACATGCCTCCAGGGGCGCTCTATTTCGAGCAAACCTATTATCCCCTGGCTGAGCCCGGCGGCCCGAGGACGATTCCTGACGCGTTGCCGGAATCCATGTGGCACACCATCGGCTCGCCTCCCGGACCCTGGGTGGATTACGCGCAACTGAAAGCCGGCGCCACGGAACTGCGCAAGAAATCCAGCCGCGCCATTGTTGGAGCCTTCGGCGGCAATCTGCTGGCCACGCATCCGCCCATCGACAAGCGAATCCTGAGGCTGGCGGAATTTCACGGTGGGGTGCCGCCGTCGGTAATTGAAACCGCCATCAAGGCCGGGAAGCAATTCACCAAGGACCGTCCGGCGATTACGGAGAACGACTTCGCGCCCACGGGGGCATCGGATGAGCTCTCGGTCCTCACCGTGGGGAATCCCATGGGACGTGTCTGCCGCGTGATCGGCCTCGCCGCTCCCGCGCCGCTCTATGACCAGCCCGATATGCGTTCGCCCATCCTGCGGCGCATTGGGAATGGCGACCTGCTGGTAGTCTTCGACGACCCCGGCAAATACCGTCAGGTAATCACGTCCGACCAGACGTTCGGATACATTCCGTACTCCGTAAAATTGCAGAAGACCGACCTGTTCCCCAACGAAGTGTACGGTTCCAAGCCACAGGCCGCGACGGCCGCACCCGCGAGCGAGGCGGCGGACGTCAGCGCGACGCCGGCGGTCACGGCCACGGTTAGCGATCCGGCCAAAGTCGGCGGCCTGACTTCCAAACAACTGGTTGCCGCCGCGATGGTATTCGTCGGCGTCTTTGCCGCCATGGTCATGGCGCTGATGCTGGTTGGCGGAAAGTAGAGGCGGGTCCTAGACCTCACCTGGATCTTTGCGCCGTCGGCAGGTTTGACCAGTCGTAACCTTGTTTCTCTGCACAATAGTCGTCTGCCAACCGCAAATATGCCAGCTTCAGTCCATCCATGGATAGCGTTCGATTCCGCCGCCCGCAGCCAATTGCTATTGTGCAGGCGGAGAGCTAAGGCTTGTGGGGATAGTTCGGAATTCCGCCGGACTCAGCGGCTTGTTCCGCTGCGGCTGAGGTGCCGGTAGAATCCCAGATCTTCCCCGGTCAACATTTTGGTGGCGAAAATAATCTGTCCGGCGTGTCCCGAGAAGTGTTCCACCACGTGATAGATGGCCGCCAGCCCCGTGGTGTGATACCCCTGGATTACCAATGGCTCCGCCAGCCGCTCGGCAGTCACCCGCTCGAGCACTGCGGCCGCTTCGTCCACCGTCGCGTGCAAGCGCTCCACCAGTTCGGGCACCGGCACGCCGCCGCGCGCGGCAAACTCCTGGTCGCGCTGGCGGAGATCGGGCGCTCCGCCGACGCCGGAAATAATCCATTGCCGCACGTTGCCGCAGAGGTGCAGCACCAGATTGCCGATGGCGTTCTCGCTCTCGCTGCCGCGCGCCCAAATCTGTTCCGCGGTCAGCTTGCCGAGACAGCGTTCGATGCGGACGGTTTGCTCGCGCAGTCTCTCGGCCGAGCAGCGTAGAAATTCCTGGTGAAGGGTATCGGTCATAATTAAGATTCTACCCAAGGGCTCCGCCCTTGAAATCCTTTCAGGATTTGGAAGACAGAAGTCGGGAGTCAGAAGTCAGAATGCGCACGGCTCTCCAGAAACGTCGTCCCGAAGGCAGAAGGTTGTTGATTTCTGCTTTGCACAGTGTGTCCGATGTGGGGCAGAACGGCATCCTGCCCCACTTTCGCCGCTAAACTATGCACCCAGCCATCCACATTATCGGCGGCGGACTCTCGGGCACCGAAGCCGCGTGGCAAATCGCGCGGCGCGGCCGGCGCGTCATCCTGCATGAAATGCGCCCCACTCGCCGCACGCCGGCGCATCAGACCGACCGGCTCGCCGAACTGGTGTGCAGCAATTCGCTCAAGTCCGAATCGCCGGCGAGCGCTCCGTGGCTCCTCAAGGAGGAACTGCGGCGTCTCGGATCGCTGCTGCTCTCCGTCGCCCAAAAGACGCGCGTACCGGCGGGGCACGCGCTCACCGTAGACCGCGAAGCCTTCGCTGCCGAAGTCACCGCGGCCATCGAAAATGAGCCGCTCATCGAGCTGCGCCGCGACGAGGTGACCGCGCTGCCGCCGGACGCCATCGCGATCATCGCCACCGGCCCGCTCACCAGCGAAGCGCTGGCCGCGGAGATCGCGCTCCTCACCGGCTCGAGCCGCCTCTTTTTCTACGACAGCATCAGCCCCATTGTCGACGCCGACACCGTCGACACCGATATCGCCTTTTGGGCCTCGCGCTACGGCAAGTCTACCGACGGCACCGACGACTATCTCAATTGCCCTCTCGACCGCGCGCAATACGACCGTTTCCTGGATGAGTTGCTGGCCGCGCAGGCCGCCTCCGCGCACATCCCCGAGGACGACGCGCGCTATTTCGAGGCCTGCCTGCCCATCGAGGAGCTGGCGCGCCGCGGCCGCGACACCCTGCGGTTCGGACC
The DNA here is from genome assembly GCA_964487165.1 of uncultured Solibacteraceae bacterium. Classification (GTDB taxonomy): domain Bacteria; phylum Acidobacteriota; class Terriglobia; order Bryobacterales; family Bryobacteraceae; genus PALSA-129. Next base: position 2,685 of record CAZARO010001042.1, read on the forward strand.
CATGAAGCCCATGGGGCTCACCGACCCGCGTACCGGCCGGCGCCCCTGGGCCG
>CAZARO010001043.1:0-2736 GCA_964487165.1 uncultured Solibacteraceae bacterium
AGACCATGAAGGTCCTCGAAATCGGCTGCGGGGCGGGCCGTGTCACGCGGGCGCGGGCGCGGTTCTTCGGCGAGGTATACGCCGTCGATATCAGCCGCCACATGGTCCGTCAGGCGCGCCAGGCGCTCCGGCAATTCCCCAACGCGCACATTTTCCGGAACAGCGGGAGCGATCTCTCGGTGGTGCGCCGGCATTGGTGGAACAGAATTGGAATCGGTGGGAGATTGCAAATCGACTTCGCCTTCTCGTGTCTGGTTTTCCAGCACATACCCAGCCGGGCAGTGATTGAAAGCTATGTGGGGGAAGTGAACCGTCTCTTGCGGCCGGGAGCGCTTTTCAAGTTTCAGGTGCAAGGCTACACCGCGGCGGCCCCCAACCTGGACGGCAGTTGGATCGGACAGCCCTTCAGCCCGGAAGATGCGCGCAAACTGGCCGAGTCGAATGGCTTTGAGTTACGATACGAAAACGGCGCCGGCGCTCAGTATTATTGGCTCTGGTTCTTCAAGAAGTAAGTCTGCCCCTAATTCCCGTTGGCGACCCGCCCATCGACCGGGGTCGGTTTGGTGACCCTGCCGCGGCGTCCGGCCCAATACTTCTTCATGCGTTCGGAGACTTCCTGGCGCTCTTCAGAGCCCATGGATTTCCGGCCGCGCCGTTTGGATCGCCCCATTACATGGGAATTCGCATCCGCCGCCCGCTGGAGTTCCTCCAGCGAGGCGATCACGCGTTCCAGTTTTTCTTTTTCGGCGTATAAATCCTGAATCGTCTTATGAAGATCCATCGTAACCGTGGTATAGTCCGCCAAAAAGATACAGGTGGATAACCCTGATGGTACACGGAAACCGTGATTAATTCTACCCAAAATCTACTTTAACGCGTGAAAAAAGGCCAATGCGGTACCAACCTTATCATGTGCCGTAAGACAGCGAGGTATATTCCGCCGGACGCCAACAGTAGTAGGAGAACTGTAATTTTCAGTACGTTCTCCCATGGGAACCGGCGGCCTTCACGGTGCAGAATGAACAGGTATCCGAGAAAGACTCCCAGGTAATAGAGCACCAACATGGGCAGCGCGAACAGCGTCATGTTGAAAATATCGGGCGTCGGCGTAACAACCGCGGCAATAATGAAAATAATCAGGATGGCATAGCGGCTGTGGCGCATCAGGAATCGCGGAGTTACTATCCGCAATAGAATTAAAAAGAAAATAAGTACCGGTAATTCAAATACCACGCCCACGCCGAGAATGACATTGACGAACATGTCAAAATATTCGGTAATCGAAATGTAGGTTACGATGTCTTTCCCTACGCCGATCCCAAGCAAGAAGGTCAGACCATATCGAAACGCCACGAAGTATCCGAACAGGCCGCCGAGAATGAAGAGGCCCGCGGTGCCCAGTACGAACGGCACGGCCCAGCGCTTCTCGCGCCTATAAAGACCGGGAGAGATGAACGCCCAGACCTGATACAACACCCAGGGCGAAGCGATAAAAATCGCGCAGACCAAGGGGAGTTGGAACCAGATGATGTTGAAAGCCTCCATGGGCGAGTGCTGGGCCAGCGTGGGCTGGTACCCATTGGCGAGCAAGGCGGCCTTCGCCGGCTTCACCACGATCTTCCATAGTGGATCGCAGAAGCTGAGGCTCACTCCCAGCGCGACGGCGACGCCGATGATGATCTTGATGATCCGCGAGCGCAGTTCCTCCAGATGCTCGAGGAATGACATGCGCAGCATGCCGTCGTCTTCTTCATCTTCCTCGGAGTGCGATGGCGGCGAACCGGGAGGTTTTCCTCCCCCGCCGAAGAGATTCCGGAGCCTTTCCAGGCCGGTCTCGGACGCAGACATAGACGTACCGCCAGCGCTGGAAGCACCGGCTCCCTTCGGGTCGAGAGGTTGACTCATCTTTTATGCGTTATGTTCGGACGTCGTAGAAACGGCGCTGGGGGAAGCGGAGACCGGCTGGAATGCGCTGTTGTTGGGCTTCAGCGCGTCCGCAGACTCGGCCGGGGCGGCGGAAGCCAGGTGCGTGCTTTCGCTCGGTTCCGACACAGGCGACGTTTCGGCGCCGCGGGCAATGGTGCCCTCCGGCGCAACGGGTGACTCAGCGCCCTCAGTTGCGGATGCGCTTGCAGTGGCTGGGATAACAGCGGTGGCATTATCGTAACTTTCCGTACCGTAAGAACCCTCGTAGGTTGACTTGCCGGATTCGGAATAGTCGTAGTTGTAAGCGTCGTACTGATACGGGGCAGCGATTTCCTTGACGGAATTGGTTTCCTGCTCCAGGTTCTGCATTTCACGCTCGAACGTGGTTTTCAGCTCGCTCGACGCGCGCCGGAATTCGTTGATGGCCTTACCCACCGTGCGCCCGATTTCCGGAAGCTTCTTGGGGCCGAACAAGACTAGGGCCAGAATCATAATGAACATCATTTCTGGCATTCCCAGAGGTCCCATGTAGTGTTTTTAGTCCTCCTCGATTATGATAGCAGCTTTTAGTGTGGAGCTATGGGCTGTAAGTCCCCGTCCTTTGCCAGTGCCAACGCCGCAAAGCACCAAACCATGGCTGCGCCAGCTGAAAGCTCTTCGAGAAACTTCGTTCCGCAGCCTGTTCGTTGTTGAATTCTGGTTGAAACCGGCATCCAAGTGGGCAGGTTGCCATCCTGCTCCACTTTGGCAACAGGAAATCAACAGCTCACGAGCTTCGGAGCGAAGTTTTCCGAGAGCCAACAGCCATCA
>CAZARO010001044.1:0-2736 GCA_964487165.1 uncultured Solibacteraceae bacterium
CCGTTTGTTCCGCGCAAGAAGGGCGCGGTGCCCGCACGGCCGCCGCTCACCCGCGACGTTCGTCTGTTGCTGGCGGCGTCCTTCGGCTCGGGCGCGATCTTCTTTGCGCTGGAAGTGATCTGGACGCACCTCATCGGCGTCGTGCTGGGTTCCAGCGTGTATGCTTTCTCGTGGATGCTGGCGGCCGTCCTGCTGGGCCTGCTGGCGGGCGCGGTGCTGGTAATTCGTACGGCCGAAATCGGACGCCCCATCCGCACGTCGCTACTGTTCCAGTGCGCTGCCCTGCTGCTGACGGTGCAACTCAGCCTTTGGGACCGTGTGCCCTTTCTCTTCCGGTTCACCCCGCCGGCCATTTTTCAAGACTCGTTTTACTTCGCCGAGATTTTCAAACTGTGCGTGGCCGTGCTGCTGCTGGCCCCGCCGGCCGCGGTTCTCGGCCTGATCTACCCGCAGCTGCTGGCCAGCCCGCAAGTACAGGGCGAGCGCAACGCACATCTCTCGGGATACCTGAGCGCCGCCAACGCGCTGGGCTGCCTAAGCGGGGCGCTGCTGGGGATTTTCGTGCTGGTGCCTCTGGCCGGGTCGGAAGTCTCTTTGAAAGCCCTGGCGCTGGTTCTGGGACTGTTTTGGGTTCTGTTTCTGCTGCGCGAGCAACTGCCGCCGAAGCGTTTGGCCACTGTGGCGGCGACGGCTGCGATCCTACTGGTGGTACTCCTCGTCAGGTGGTGGAACTGGGGCACGCTGACCGCCGGGCTGGGCAATTTCTTCGGCCAGGCGCCAGTTGCGGCAGGCGCCCCGCGGCAGGACGTGCGTTATCTGCCGGCCGCTTTCCGATTCAAGCAGGAGGACGCGCAGGGCGGCTTCACCACCGTAGTGGAACAAACCACTGTGACCGGCGAGGTGGGCCACACCGTCCGCACGCTGTTCACCAACGGCAAATTCCAGGGCGACGACAACCAGATTTGGGGAGAAACGCAGGCGCAGTTCGGATTCTCCGCCGTGCCCTCGTTATTCGTGCCCGACTACGGCCGCGTGCTGCTCATCGGGCTGGGTACGGGACAGAGCGGCGCGGCATTGAAACACCTCGGATACCGCGAGATCGCAGTGGCGGAATTCGCGCCCGGCATCGTGAAGGCGGCGCAGATGTGTTTCGGCGGCCTCAACGAAGGGATTGTGGGCGACCCGCACGTTCATCTCTACCTCGAAGACGGCCGCAACGTGCTGCTTACGGACCGGCGCCAGTACGACCTGATCACCATCGAAGTTACGAGCATCTGGTTCGCCGGAGCCACCAATCTTTACTCCCGTGAGTTTTACGAGCTGGCGCACAGCCGGCTGCGGCCCGGCGGCGTCTTGCAGCAGTGGGTGCAACTGCATAACATCGGCCCGCGCGAAATTGCGTCCGAACTGGCCACGGCGCGAAGTGTCTTCCCGTATGTGGGGCTGTGGTATTACGGCGGCCAGGGCATGCTGGTGGCAAAAGATCGTCCGCTGGTATCGCCGCGATTGCAGGCCGGAATTGCGCCCGAAGAAGCCTCCCAACTGGTGGAGACGCTCACCGCCGCCCGCCTCTTGGACTCCGATGGCGTGACGCGCCTGGTGGTCGCGCAGCATGCGCCCATCAATACCGACCACAACCGCTGGATCGAGTACTCCAGCCCGCGATACCAGGCGAGCAGCTACGACTGGGTGGCGCACAATCTCCAGTTTCTGCGGCAGTATCGGTAGCGTGCCAAGTGGGGCAGGCAATCCGCCGGAGATGGTTGCGTACACTAAAATCAAGGACGGCGACGAGCCCTGCAACTTGGGACAGCATGAGGCCGTAGCTGAGGCGGCGGCCCTGGAATCGATGGTCCTGCTCAAGAACGCCAACGCATTTCTGGCGCTGAAGAAAGCCGCGGTCAAATTCATCGCGGTAAGCGGCCCCCGCGCCGACGAAGTGCGATACGACTATTACAGCGGGCCCGCTCCCTACCTGATTACTCCCTTGCAGGGCATTCAAGAGAAGCTGGGAGCGGGCGCTACCGTCAAGTACGCCCTGGATAACACCGATGGCGCCGCGGTCAACGCCGCCAGGTCTTCGGATATCGCGGTGGTCGTGGTCGGCAATCGCCCCTGGTGCGGGGTCGACCGCAATGCGCCTAACATCTGGCATGACTCGGCAACGGTACCCCGCCCACTTACCAGCGAGGGCTGAGACTGCGTTTCCCTCACGCTGGAAGCGGAGGAGTTAGTCAAGCAGGTATACGCCGCGAATGCCAAGACGGTGGTCATCGTAGTGACAAGTTTCCCTATTGATTGCAATTTGTAATCAACGTACATTTCAGGCATTGCCTCGCGGTCGTCAGAAGAGGCCAACCGGACCGATTCCACGATCCGATCTATCATGATCGCCAGCTCATGCGCCTGCGCGATTCGCGACGAATTGAGGGTGTATGGTGTCACCGAGGCCGTAATCTTTCCGGATCTTGATGGCTTGGGCCGGGAACTGAACCAGCTGTGGCAGGGCCGGCAGTAAAGTAAAGCGTGCCGCGTTGACGCCCTCATGTGCCACTTGGTCGAATCACGCCCGATGTTTTCTGCAGAGACTGGCGGAGGGCGCGCTAGTTTGTCAATCGGTGCAATGGCGACATCTCGCTCATGTGGATTGCTTCCGGCTTGCCGACCATCCGGACCACTGGCGTTCCGGCCCGCTAGAATCGCCGCATCAGTCGGTCGAACCAGGATGTGGATTCG
>CAZARO010001045.1:0-2734 GCA_964487165.1 uncultured Solibacteraceae bacterium
TCTTCCGCCAGGAAGCACAGCGAGAGCCGCGGCAGCAGATCCACCGCGCGATCTTTGAATCCGTTGGTGAGCCGCAGGGATTCGCTCAGCCGCGCGGCGATCCCCGTCTCCGGCCCTATGGCCGGTTCGGGCAAGTGCAGCTGCGCGTGGCCGTTGGGCTCGGGATGCACCAGGAAAGTGGCCCGGCCGTCGAGTTCCGCACGTATAAAATCCAGCCCGCGCTCGGCCTGCTGCCAGCTTTCCACCACCACGTACTCCAGTTCGTCGCGCAGAAATTCCTCGGTAGGCTTTTCGTACTGCGCGTCCACGTCCACGTAATCGGCCAGCACGCCCAGCGGTTTGAGATCGGCAGCCTTGCCGGTCTCGAGCGCGCCGAAGAGCCGCTTCACTGAGTCGGTAGTGTAGGTGCGGTGTACCAGTACCTGTTCGAGCGACTCCTTGCGCGCGGAAATCTGCGAAACTTCGCTCTTCAGCCCGTCGATCTCGCGGCGCAATTCCACCGCGCTGCGCCGCCGCGCCGTCAGGTCTTCTTCCGTGCGCCGGCGCTCTCCGGTGACCGTTTCCAGCTCCAGTTGCCGCTGCGCCAGCGTCTCGGAAACTTGCTTGCGGGCCGCTTCCAGGCGCTCGATCTCGCCCGTGGCCACCTGCTCCTCGCGCTGCGAGCGGGCGGTCTCGCGCTCTATGCCGGCCAGATATTCCTCGATCTGAGCCAGCTGGTTTTTCAGTGTGGAGGCCTCGCCCAGCAGTCGCAAAATCACCTGCCGGCCACTCTCGATGGCCTTCTCGCGCTCCCGCACCTTGGCCTGCAGAGACTCGCGCTGCAAGTTGATTTCCTGCATCCGGCCGCGCGCCTGCGCGATCTGCTCCTCGAACAGCGCCACGTTCTTCTGGTGCGCCGCGATCTCCTGGTCAAGCGCGTCCAGCCGCAGCGCCAGATCCTGCGATTCCTTTTCCGCCTGCGCGATGCGCTGCTCCATGGCGGAACTCTCGCGTACCTGCGATTCCAGCCGTCCGCGCGTGCGCGTGGCCTCCACGTTCAGGTCCGAGAGCTTCTGCCGCTCGGCGGTCAGCTCCTGCTCAATGCGATAGCAGGCCTGTTGGCGCCGTTCGTGCTCCTGCTCGCGCTCGTTCACCTGCTCGCTGAGCATTTTCAGTTCGGTCGCCGCCAGGTTGAGATCGATGGCCGTCTTGGCGGCGTCGCGCTCCAGCCAGCGATATTTGCCCGAAAGCACCAGCCGCAGGCGTGTCTCCAGCTCCGTCTTGAGCTCGCCGTAGCGGCGCGTTTTGGATGCCTGCCGCTTGAGCGAATTCACCTGCCGGGTGACTTCTTCGAGGATGTCGTAGACGCGCGCCAGATTCTGCTTGGCGCCCTCCAACTTGGCCTCCGACAGCCGTTTGCGCGTCTTGAATTTCGTTACTCCGGCGGCTTCCTCGATCACAGCCCGGCGATCCTGCGGCTTGGAGCTGAGGATCTGCCCGATGCGGCCCTGCTCAATGATGGCGTAGCTTTCCGGGCCCAGGCCCGTGCCCATGAAAATGTCCTGGATGTCACGCAGGCGGGCCGGGCGGCCGTCGATCAGGTATTCGCTTTCCCCGGAACGAAACAGCCGCCGCGTGATGACCACTTCGCCGCGCTTTTGCGGCCCGTCTTCCACCGGCTGCAGTTTATGCGGATGGAGCGGCTGATGGACTTCCGGATCGACCAGAGTCATGGTCACGTAGGCCATCCCGAGCGGTTTGCGGTCGCGCGTGCCGGCGAAAATAACGTCCTCCATGCGCGTTCCGCGCAGGGATTTCGCCGATTGTTCGCCTAGCACCCAACATATAGCGTCGCTGATATTCGACTTGCCGCAGCCATTCGGACCCACAATGGCGGCGATGCCATCTCCGTTGAAACGGAGCTCGGTACGTTCACAAAAGGATTTAAATCCCTGCAATTCTACGCGTTTGAGTCTCAGCAAAGCATTTACCTCTGCGACCGGGGGAGTTGTAACTATACTAAACGCGCGGAGTCGAAAAGTAAAGCACCCCCACCACTCTTTGCAGTACCCTCATGGCATCTCCCACAAGATGTTGTGGGTCACATCCTCAGCTACCGAAGCGAAGGCCAGCGCGGCGACCGCTTTTCGCGGAACGCGCGCACACCTTCCTGAAAGTCCGGGCCGGTGAAAACCCAGTCGCGGACCCGCCGCGCCACACTCCCGGCTTCTTTCCAATCCATCCCGCGTACCTCCTGGACGAAGCTCAGGCCATTATGAATCGCCGAGGGACTGAAATTGGCGACCGTTTCAGCTACCTCCAGCGCCCGTTTTTCGGCGCCGGGCGCGACTTCATGTACCAAACCGAGCCTTTGCGCCTCCTCGCCGCCGAAGATGCGTCCGGTGAGTGCCAGTTCGGTGGTGCGCCGTTCGCCCAACGCCATTCCCACTGCGCGGTAGACCAGGAATGGCCACAGCCCCAGCCGGATTTCGGTAAGGCCGAAGGTAGCCTCCGGTTCCGAAATGACGATGTGGCAGTTGGCCACCAGGCCGGTGCCGCCTCCCAGTGCCGCGCCGGCGACGGCGGCGATGAGCGGTTTGGCGGTGCGGGCGCCTAAGGTGAAGAGCTGCTCGTGGAGAGAGTTCGTTTCCTCGGTGGCGCCGCGGGCCACCTCGTCCAGGTCCATGCCGGCGCAAAACGATTTGCCGCTTCCCGTTAGCAGTTCAATCGCCACATCGGGCTTATCAAATGCCTC
>CAZARO010001046.1:0-2734 GCA_964487165.1 uncultured Solibacteraceae bacterium
TGTTGGAGCAGTAGCGCGTACCCACGCAGCGGTTGTAGACCATGTCGTTGAGGCCTTCGGCGCTGTGGGTGGTGGCCTGCACCGGGCAGACCAGTTCGCAGGGCGCGTTCTCGCACTGCATGCAGGGAAGCGGTTGGTTGTAAATCTCGGGACTGCCGGGCTCGCCGCTATGATAGGTGTCGACACGCAGCCATTGCATGTTGCGTCCGCGGCGTACCTGATCTTTGCCGACTACCGCGATGTTATTTTCCGCCTGGCAGGCCACGATGCAGGCGGTGCAGCCGGTGCAGGCATTCAGGTCGATGGCCATGCCCCAGGCGTAGCCTTTCGAATAGTCGAATCCGGGATAGAGGGTGAGACCGGGCGGCGGAGCTTCGGCACCGGCGTGTACCGATTCGGGCTCCTTCAAAAATTCCGCCAGCGTGCCCTTGTGGATAATGTGACGGGATTCGTCCAGCACGCCCTCCATCTGGGTGTCGGCGAATTGGAACGTTCCCGAGATCTTGCGCGCTTCGAGCCCGGTGTCCTGCCACAGATCTTTTGCCGTGCGGATGTTATAAGGATTGAAGCCGGCGCCGGCGGCGGACCGGCCGCCTCGCGTCCGGCCGTAGCCAAGATGCAGGGTGATGGAGCCATCCACGTGGCCCGGTTGAATCCGCACGGGCGCGTTCAGCTTGCGGCCTTCGTACGAAAGCTCGATCATGCTGCCGGTCTCCACTCCCAGGCGGAAGGCATCGCCCGGGCTCATGAAGGCGGCGTTATCCCAGGTGAGCTTGGTGATCGGCTTGGGCAGTTCCTGCAGCCACCCGTTATTGGCGAAGCGTCCGTCGTAGATGGTTGGATCGGGCCGGAAGTTCACTTCGAATTTGCCGCCCAGGAGGCGCTTCTGCGGATGCTCGGTGACGGCGGCGGCATGCACCGCGGGGGTCTTGGCGGGGAGCGCGGTGCCGGCCACCACGCCATCGTGAACCGCGCGCCGCCACCACGTCTCGAAGTCCGCGGCAGTGTGCTGCGATGCCCAATAATTCTTGACGATGGCGTAAGGGTTCAGGTCCGGCGAATCGGTGAGCGCCTGCAGAATCTCGTAAGCCGAGCGGCCTTCGTAGAGCGGGGAAATCAGCGGCTGCTGGATGGAAACCGTGCCGTCGAAGGCGCGCGCATCGCCCCAGGTCTCGAGGAAATGCGTCTCCGGCAGGCTCCATTGGCAGACTGCGGAAGTTTCGTCTTCGTACAGGCTCAAGTGGACGCGCAGCGCCGCTTTCTGCAAGCGGTCGCGCAGGTTCAGATCGGCCGGCGCCGTGAATACCGGGTTGCCGCCGAGAATCAACAGCACGTCCACCGCGCCGGCGTCGAGGTCATTCGCCAGGTCCTGCAAGGACGCCAGCTGGTCCACGGGATTGGCTTCGATGGGGTCGGTATAGAATACCGTCTTGCCCACGTTGTCCAACCCGCTGTTCAATACGTGGGCCAGGGCGTGCACCATGGGCGGCTGATGATCGCCGGCGATCACGATGCTCGCACCTTTGTGGCGCAGCAGATCCGCGCCGATGGTGCCGGCCCATTTGTAGATGTCGTGGTTCTCGGTCTTCTTGGGGCCTTGCGCCACTTGCGCCACCGTGGCCAGAGCCCAGGTGAACTCTTCGATATCGCCCGCGCGCAGCGGCATGCGATGATCGGCCTTGGCTCCGGTGGGCGTGGGCATGGGCTCCACCACGTAGAGCCGGTTCATGGTGGTCTTGTCGGCACTCACGCGGCGGCGCTGGGAGAACTGGCGCGCGTAACGCAGGCTGGCGGCGCCCGATGCCAGAAAATCGGAGTCGAGCGAAACTACGATATCGGCCTTGCTGAAATCGTAATACGTGTTGTACGGTTGGCCGAAGGTCTGCAGCGACGCCGCGCGCGCGTTGTGCGGTCCGGCCGGCTCCCACTGGTGCCATTTGGCCGCGGGATAAAGCTTCTTGATGGCCGCAAACTGCGCCGCCATGGTGGGTGAGGTCACCGTCTCGGTGAGAATGCGGATGCCGGCGCCGTTCTTGCCCTTCTGCGCTGCCAGCGCCGTGCGGAAGGTGCCGAAGAAATTTCCCCAACCGCGGATTTCGCCCTGCGAACTCACGGCCTGCGCGCGATCGGGATCGTACAATTGCAGCACCGATGCCTGCGAGAAAATATCGCACGCGCCCAGCGTGGCCGGATGCTCCGGATTGCCCTCCATCTTGGTGGGCCGGCCTTCGTGGCTCTCCACCAGGACGCCGTTGGCTACGCCCCCAAGCGTGCTCGCGGTGGCAAAAAACAGCGGACGGCCGGGAATCAGTTCCTCCGGCTGGCGCACGTACGGCACGATGTGCTCGGTGGATTGGCGAGTGCATCCGGTGAGCCCGGCGAGCGCCAGCGAGGCGCCCATGAGCTTGAGGAAATTGCGGCGCCCTTCGCCGCGATCTTCATCGGCGCTCCAGCCGATAGCCTGGCGGGGAAACTCCCGATCCAGCAAATCTTTGAATTCCGGTGTCGCCGCCAGTTCGTCGAGGCTCCGCCAGTATTCGCGTCCGCTGGCCTTCCGCAAGCGTCCTCGGACTGCCGCGAGATCTAGTTGATTTTCTGGATGACTCATCTCTAGTTGTCACTCATCGGTGGCACGTAGAACAACTTGTCAATAACCGCACGCTTTGTATGTTGTAATCTTTCTGTAATCGCCGGCCGATCTCTTCCTGATCGCCCGCCGGCTGATAACCCATGG
>CAZARO010001047.1:0-2730 GCA_964487165.1 uncultured Solibacteraceae bacterium
GTTCAGGCCGCAAGGTGATCGTCATTCGATATCCCTCTCAGCTCCATTGTCTCAGATGCCCGAAGGAAACCAACGACCCCGGGACGTGGTGCCCCAAATCCGCGCGGTTGCGATTTTCCGGCGGAAACAGCGCGATTAGCGCCTATCCGCCGGCCAGCACCTTCCAAAGCGCTCTTTACTTCCTGCTCACGGTAACCGGAACTGCGACAACCACCGACGCCGCGGACAAGCGAAATTTCTTCGGGCCTTATAGAATGATCGGATGCTTCGACGCACCGTGGCCCTGTCGGCCCTGCTCGCCGCCGCCGCAATGGCGGCCGGTGTACCTACCCCCAAAAGTTACTTCGGCCACGAAATCGGCGAGGACCGCACGGTTCTCGATTGGGATAAAGTAGTAGGCTACTTCCAGGAACTCCAGAAATCGAGCGACCGCATTCGCGTCGAAGAGCTTGGCAAGAGTACCGAGGGCCGGCCGTTCCTCGCGGCCACCATCGCCGACCCCAAGACCCTGAAGCATCTCGACCGCTACATCGAGATCCAGAAGAAACTTGCCGATCCGCGTACCACCCCGCCAGCCGAAGCCGAAAAGCTCTTCCCCGAAGGCAAGGCCGTGGTGCTGGTCACCTGTTCGATCCACGCCACCGAAATCGGCGCCACTCATACCGCGGTGGAATTCGCCTACCGCCTGCTCACCGACGACACTCCCCACAATCGCGCAATCCTTCAGAACGATATTGTGCTGCTCGTGCCCTCGCTCAATCCCGACGGCGTGGATATCGTGACGCGCTGGTATCGCAAGACGCTGGGCACGCCGTTCGAAGGCACGTCGCCGCCCGAACTCTACCACCACTACGTGGGCCACGATAACAATCGCGACTGGTACATCTTCTCGCAGGTGGAAACGCAGCTCACCATCTCCAAGCTGCACAACTTATGGCATCCCGAAATCGTCTACGACGTACACCAGCAAGGTGTCGACGCCTCGCGCCTGTTCGTGCCGCCGTGGCTCGATCCGGCCGAACCGAACATCGATCCCATCCTGATGCAGGAAATGAATATGTACGGGACCGCGATTGCCGCCGACCTCACCGCCGCCGGCAAGACCGGAATCGCCACCCACGCGATTTACGATTTCTGGACGCCTTCGCGCCACTACCAGGCTTTCCACGGCGGCCTGCGCATTCTCACCGAGGCGGCCAGCGTGCGCATCGCTTCCCCCATCAAGCTCACGCCCGACAAGATTGCTACCACGGCGCTGGGATACAATCCGCGCGAGCGTTCCTGGAATTATCTGGAGCCGTGGACGGGCGGGACGTGGCGCCTCCAGGACATCATCGACTACGAAATGATCGCCTGGGATTCGCTACTGTATAACGCCGCGCTGCATCGCGAAGAGCTGTTGCGCAATTTCTACCGCGTGGAGCAGAGGCAGACCGATCGCGTGAAGCCTTGGGGCTTTGTCATCTCCGCCCAGCAGCGCGACCCGGGCGCGACCCGCAAGCTCATCGACACGCTGCGCTTCGGCATGGTGGAAGTGGGGCGCGGAGCCGATGGCAGCGCGGTGATCTCCATGCACCAGCCGTATGGCGGATGGGCCAAGTCGCTGCTCGAAGTGCAGCACTACCCCAACGATTTGCTGTACCCCGGCGGTCCGCCCAAGCAGCCTTACGACGTCACGGCGAATACCCTGCCCATGCTGATGGGCGTGGACGTGCGCGCCGTGGACCACCCGGTGGCCTGCTCCGGCGAGTGGAAGGGAGCCGAACGCGCGAAAGGCCCCACGCTGGCCGCCGCCGATACGGACACCTGGTTCGCCGTGAACGAGGCGTGGAAGGCCGGCCGATCGGTCTGGCGCGACCCGGTGAGCGGCGATTTCTCACTGCAGGCCCGCCCCGGCTGGACCGAGCGCAAGCAGCCGCGCATCGGCCTCTATCAGCCCTGGCAGGCCAACATGGATGAAGGCTGGACGCGCTGGCTGCTGGAAAATTTCGGCTTCGCCTACACCGGCCTGCGCAACGCGGACATTCGCCAGGGCGGACTGCGGCAGAAATTCGACGCCATTATCTTCGCCGACCAGGGGGCCGAAAGCATCGAGAACGGCTTCGGTCCCAATTCCATGCCGGCGGAGTACGTCGGCGGCCTGGGAGCGGCGGGCGCCGGCGCACTCAAAGAATTCGCCAACGCGGGCGGCAACCTGGTGTTCCTGAACCGCGCTTCGGACTACGCCATCTCGCGTCTGGGCGTGGAGGCGCGTGCCGTAACGCCGGAACGCGAGCGGGCCGAAGTGTTTTATTGCCCCGGCTCGCTGCTCAATGTGCGGGTGGATACGCACAGTCCTTTGGCCTATGGAGTGCCCGCGGAAATCGCCGCGTGGAGCGAGCACAGTCCCGCGTGGGAGACGCAGTTGCCGGTGGTGGCACGCTATCCGGGAAGCGGCGTATTGGCCTCCGGCTGGCTGGTGGGCGAAAAGGTCATCGCCGGACACGCCGCAATAGTGGACGCACCCATGGGCGCGGGACATACGGTGCTGTTCGGCATGCGCCCGCAGTATCGCGCCCAAAGCTATCTCACGTTCAAGATGTTTTTCAATGCTCTGGTGAGATAGTGAGCGGAGGCGGCCGTTTTGCGATACGATCACCAACATGAAGCGCACGTTGCCGCTTGCCCTTGTCTTGTGCTCCGCCCCTGCTCTGCACGCTGGCGCACCGTGCGAAAGCCTCGCCACCCTGG
>CAZARO010001048.1:0-2729 GCA_964487165.1 uncultured Solibacteraceae bacterium
GAGATGATGCGCAAGCAGCAGGCGCATTATTACGGCGTCGGCATGCAGATCACGGTGGACGGCCCCAAAGTAGTGGTGATGGAGCCCTTCCCCGGGTCCCCGGCGGCGAACGCCGATCTGCGCCGCGGCGACTGGATCTACGCGGTGGACGGCAAGCTGACCTGCCCCGAGCCCTGCACGCAAGCGAACGCCATGGACACCCAGCAGGTGGCCGACATGCTTCGCGGCCCCCGCGGCACGCAGGTGCGCGTGAGCGTGAAGCGCGAAGGCTCGACCGAGCCCTACACCACCACGGTGACGCGCGACGCCATCGAAACCAGCGTGGTAGATGTCTTCTGGATCAAGCCCGGCGTGGCCTACCTGGGAGTGAGCACTTTCGAAGCTTCCAACATCGAGCATGACGTCCAGGCCGACATGAAGGCGCTCGACGAATCGAAGGTCAATTCGCTGATTCTGGATCTGCGCGGGAATATGGGCGGGCTGGTGAACGAAGCGGTGTTCCTGGCGGGACGGTTCTTGCGCGACGGCCAGGTAGTGGTGTCGCAGCACGGGCGCGTGGATGCCGACCAGGTGTACAAGGCCAAGGCCAAACAGCCCAACGATCCGGCTCTCAAGTACCCCATGATCGTGCTGGTAAATCGCGACTCCGCGTCGGCGTCGGAGATCGTCTCCGGCGCTCTGCAGGATCACGATCGCGCTCTGGTGATGGGCGAAACCACCTTCGGCAAGGGGCTGGTGCAGGCGCAGTTCCAGTTACAGGACGGCTCCGCGCTGTTGCTCACCATTGCCCACTATTACACGCCCAGCGGCCGGCTAATTCAGCGCGATTACTCGCATTCCTCGATGCTCGAATATTACACGGCGCGGCCCAAGGGCGATACGCCGGTACCCACCGACGACGTGAAGTCCACCGATAGCGGGCGCAAAGTGTACGGCGGCGGCGGCATCACTCCCGACGAGAAGTACCCGGCGCTGCGCGCCAATCTCTTCCAGCGCCACGTGCTGTCCACCGGAAACCTTCCCTTGCAGGATACCTTCTGGCACTTCGCGAATACCTACTTCGGACCGCGGAAGCCGGCGGTGGCAAGCGAAACGTGGATGCCGGATGCCGATGTTTTGAGCCGCTTCAAGGATTTCCTGAAGTCCAAGCAGGTGGTCTTCACCGATGCCGAGTTCACCGCCAACCAGGATTGGATGCGCGACCGCATCCGTTACGAGTTCCTCTTCCGGGCGTACAGCAAGAAGATTGCCAACCAGGCAGCCAATCAGAATGACGCGGAAGTGCTGGCGGCAATCGAGAATATGCCGAAGGCGGAAGCGCTGCTGAAGGAATCGAATCGCGCGTACGCTATGCGGGCAGCGAAGTAGCCGGAAGATTTCTGATTGGCGCAGGGCGTCTAATGTGGGGCAGCCAATCCTGGCTGCAGGCCGCGGACTGAAGTTTGGCCATTTACTCCCTAACTGGCGGGCTGAAGCCCACCCCACCGGTGGCCCGGGCTTCAGCCCGCGAAAGGCCGCCTTTCAGGCAGCCGGGCCGGCTGGAAAGCCGGCCTGCAGGCACGATTGCCTGCCCCACTTAGCTTCTCAAAGTTTCAGACTCCATGGATTGCGCCTTAAGGCGTTCTGATACAATCGAACACGCATGGGTAGACGGGTGTCTCTGTTCGTGACCTGCGTCGTCGACCAACTCTTCCCTATGGTTGGAATGGCCATGGCGGACGTTCTGGAGCGGGCCGGTTGCCAGGTGGATTTTCCCGAGGACCAGACGTGCTGCGGGCAGCCGGCTTTTAACAGCGGGTATCGCGGCGAGGCTCGGACGGTAGCGCGCCACTTCCTGGATACCTTCGAAAGGAGCGAGGCGATCGTGGTTCCGTCGGGCTCGTGCACGGCCATGATCGCGCACCATTTCGCGGAGCTGTTCCACAAGGAGCCGGAGACGCTCGCGCGCGTGCATGCCCTGGAAAAACGCGTTTGGGAGTTCTCCACGTTTCTCACCCAGGTGGCCGGCGTGGAAGATGTGGGAGCGCGCTTCGATCGCGTGGTGACATTCCACGACGGCTGCCATGGACTGCGCGAATTGGGCGTAAAGGAAGCGCCCCGGCGGCTGCTGTCTCACGTGCGCGGCCTGGAACTGCGGGAGATGCTGCCGGCGGAAGAATGCTGTGGGTTCGGCGGCACGTTCGCGGTGAAATTCCCGGAGCTTTCCGGCGCCATGGCGCGCACCAAGATCGACGCCATCCGGCGCACCGGGGCCACCACGGTAGTCTCGGCGGACCCGAGTTGCCTGATGCAGATTCAAGGTGCGCTCTCGCGCGCGGGATCGGATATCGGCACGCTGCATCTGGCCGAAGTCCTGGCCAGCCGCTGATCCATATGTCCACCGAGTTCGATCGGAAGTCGCACGACACGCTGGTGGATGACAAGCTCCAACTGGCCATCTATACGGCTACCGGCCGGCTCAAGGAAAAACGCGTCGACGCAGTTTCCGCGGCCGCGCTGCCCGATTACCAGGAGCTGCGCACGCAGGCCAACGCCATCAAGAAGCACACCATCGACAATCTGGACCACTACCTGGAGGAGTTCGAGCGCAACGTCGAAGCGCATGGCGGCAAAGTGGTGTACTGCAAGGACGGCACGGAAGTCTCGGATTTCGTGCTGAACCTGGCCAAGGAACGCGCCGCGCACCTGATTGTGAAATCGAAGTCCATGACCACCGAGGAAGTGGACCT
>CAZARO010001049.1:0-2725 GCA_964487165.1 uncultured Solibacteraceae bacterium
CCGAGCCGCAGGAGAACCTGGTGAAGGCGATCGTCGCCACCGGCAAGCCGGTGGTTGTGATTCTGACCAGCGGCAGCGCTCTTGCCGTGAATTCTGCTGCGTCGGGCGCCGCGGCGCTGCTGTCGGCCTGGTACGGCGGCGAGGAAGCCGGCACGGCGATTGCCGACACCCTGGCTGGCGTCAACAACCCTTCGGGCCGTCTCCCCGTGACGTTTTACAAAAGCACCGATCAGTTGCCGCCATTCACCGATTACGCCATGAAGGGCCGCACTTACCGCTACTTTACGGGCGAAACGCTGTACGCGTTCGGCTACGGGCTGAGCTATTCGACATTTGCATATTCCGGTCTGACCGCCAAGAGGACCGCGGCGGGCGCCGAAATTCGGGCGACGGTGAAGAACACTTCCTCTCGCGAAGGGGACGAAGTGGTGCAGTTGTACATCGCCGGGGGATCCGGGGCAGACGCGCCCATCCGGAGCTTGCGCGGGTTCCAGCGAATTCACCTGCAAGCGGGCGAGAGCCGCGAGGTGAAGTTCGCGGTAGCGGTTGAAGATCTGCCGAAGGACAAGGTGGAGATCAGCGTGGGCGGCGGACAGCCTGTGGGGAGCACGCCGCATGTGAAGGGTTTGCTATAGCAACTGGATGGCGGGCGGCAGCCAGGCCAAAGGACAGCATCGTCAAGGGTAGAGATTTTTCTCACCAGAGGTACGGCGGTTGCCGCACTGCTCAGTCCTGCGCACTTGGTCCCGCCGCTCAACGCGGACCAAAACACATAGGGCGGGATTTCAAACCATCATGATGGAAATGCTGGCCTACTCGCGTCCCGGCGTGATTGAAGTGCTTTCCGCCCTTCCTCCCGAGCTGTCCACCGTCCGAGCTTCCATGTCCCAGGCCAAACTCATGGTCACCGCAGTGAGAAAAACAGAGTCTCACACTGGTTGCCCGGCAGGTATCGAGACGATCTCGGCGCGTGCCTGCGTCCTGGCAGGCAACTCTCCAGGCCGGCCAGGCCAACGTCTGTGTACACTTGCCCGAAGGCAAGCCGGTCACGTTCCACCTGAAGCTCGGCCACCACAAGCCGATCGATTGGGTCTCTCAGGTGTCCGTCGCATAAGACATTCAGCTCGGTGCTTTTTCTGCCGCGACATTGACAAACTACTGAGGCAGGCTGGACATTGCGGCGTGAAATCGCTTACATTAGTCCTTCAGAAAAAGAGTCATTGCGTACCGGAATCCTTCGAAGGGTCTATTATGAACACGCTCCGCAAAATTGTGATGCTGGGAATGGGCGTCCTGGCTGTCTTCGCGTTTCAGGTCTTTTCCGCCGCGCCCGGCAGTGCAGCTACCGCCGCTGCACCCGACGATGCTCCTCGCAGCATCGCGCCTTATTTCACGCCGGCCACATCGTCCCCCAAGGCGCCGGACCCCGACGGCTTCCTCCAGCGCTGGCTGCTTCTCGATCCCATCAACAAGCCGAACCGCAGCAACACGCCGTTTGTCGGCACCTACGTCCGGAACGCTTTCAATACCGAGTACTTCCCCAACCAGTTCACCGTGATTCCGCACGACGGCGACAAGGTGAAGGTTGGCGACCAGGAGCTCGCATGGCATGCTCTGGATTCGGCGAATTTCAACGTCAAGCTTTTTCGCTTCGCCTATGGTCTGAACAAGCAGACTTACGGCGTCATCTTCTGGGCCGTCACCGTCGTCAACAGCCCGCGCGAGATGCAGAATGTTCGCTTGGCTGCCGGCTCCAATTCGGCGTCCATCTGGTGGGTCAATGGCAAGGAAGCCGTGGACCTCTTCGACGACCGGCGTATGGTCATGGATGACGTTGCCTCCAAACGGCTCACGCTCAATAAGGGCCGGAACGTCATTCGCGGCGCCGTCATCAACGGCCCCGGCTTGAGCGATTTCTGCGTCCGCTTTATCGATGAGAACGGCGAGCCGGTCAAGGCCATTACGGTCAGTCTGGAAGGCGCTGGAAACTAGTGAGTCGTCCTGATTCTCGGAGCTAATATGAAATCCTATCTTCTGACCGCGACTCTCTCGATGGCGCTCGCGATGTCTCCCTTGAGTTCAGCCGCGGCGCTCGACGGCGCACCCTACATCCACGATCCTTCCACCATCATTTTCTGTGACGGCAAGTACTATACGTTCGGCACCGGCGGCGGCGGCCTGATGTCGGATGACGGCTGGACCTGGAACCCCGGAGCCGTGCGCCCCGGCGGCGGGGTGGCTCCTGACGTGATCAAGATCGGCGATCGTTACTGGATGAGCTTCGCCACCGGCGGCGGCGGAATGTCGGGCGGGCACGCCAGCAACGTCCACATGATGTGGACCAAAACGCTCGACCCGAAATCGCCCGACTTCGGCTTCCATGACGACACGATCGTGGCCTCGAGCGACGGCGTCGAGGACTGCGATGCGATCGATCCCGCGTTCCTGCTCGATCCGACGACGCACCGTCTGTGGCTCACCTATGGAACGTACTTCGGCTTCATCCGCATGGTCGAGCTCGATCCCAAGACCGGAAAGCGCGTCGCAGGCAATCAGCCCATCAACGTCGCCATCGACATGGAAGCCACCGCGATGATGTACCGCGATGGCTGGTACTACCTCTTGGGCACGCATGGCACCTGCTGTGACGGCGTCAACTCGACCTACAACCTCCGCGTGGGCCGCTCCCGCAAAGTGACAGGACCTTACGTCGACAACATGGGAA
>CAZARO010001050.1:0-2722 GCA_964487165.1 uncultured Solibacteraceae bacterium
CCCCAACCCGGTCGGCGGAAATGAAATCCGCCGAAGCGATCGCGACCCGTGACGGCACCACTGCACCGCCCGCGCCAAACGCGCCCTCAATCCCCTCGAACCCATCGATGATGGCAGCGCCCCAAAATGGCTGCATCTTTTGCGCCGTCAGATAAATGTTGTAGAGGCTCTGCCGGATGCCGGCGTGGTATCGGCGCTTGTCGCTCCAGTGCGCAGTTTCCTTCGGCGCCTGATGCAAAGGCGCGCCCAACACCATGTTCTTCACTGCCAGGGTTACCACCGCGATATTGTGCACCTTCATCACCGCGGATGAAATGACAAATGCGTCCGGATCGAAGCAACGCGCGGCCAGGCGCGCCGGCACCACGTGAAGATCGAAATCCAATAGCGGCACGATCACGTACTTGGCTTCCTGGTTGAAGTCCACCAGGCTGATCTTCTGCGCCTTATATTCAGCGGGAAGCGCCGTGTACTTGAAGTTTTCGAAGCCCTGCAGGGTTTCGCCCGCGGAGGATTCGCCGATCACAACCGGACCTTTGAAGCGCGGAGCGAGGTAGTCCAGGATTCCACGGAGGGCATCCGCGTGCGTCATGCCGAGTTGGCCCACTGTCCCTACGACATTCGGTTTGATGAGCACATACTTCTTGGTTTTGAGTTTGGGCCGAAGCTGGTCGTCAATGGCTACCAGCGCTTCGTAGACGTTTTTCCTGCGGTCTTCTCCGCGGACCAGCCCCACGGCGGCACGCGTCTCCAGAGCGGGGAAAGAACCCGGATAAGGAGTGACCATGCGAGGCCGCTGGCGCGCCTCGCCCTGCAGATTGGGTTGCTGCTTGTTCAGATCCGGCTGAGTTTGCGCACTCCCGCGCCGGCTGCAGAGGATGGCGCTCGCCGCCATTCCCGCCAATTGAAAGATATTTCTCCGTGAACGATGTTCAGGCACCACGTCTTCCTTTCCCGCACTCGAAGAGGAGTAACAGACCTCAACTTCTGGTTAAAGTATAAGACGATTTCGTGGGGGCGGGCAGCCGATAGCTATCGATACCTTGAGAGCCGTGCCGGGTTAGAGCGGAATCGGAGCCTCGACAAGGCGCCAGCTTTGGTGCCCGCCCGTCCTGAGATATAGACCCGTGAGCCCGCCCTACTTCTTAGGCGCCGTGAAGTATGGCGCGGGCTCCGGCACGGCGGCGCCATCTTTGCGCGGGTCCGATGCGCCCCAGTTCACTCCCGTGGAGGAATCGTGGACGACCGCTTGTCCGCCGCCCATGTCGCTCGAGAAATCTCCCAGCACTTTCAACTGATGGCCGAGCGCCGTCAGCGCCTGGCGCACATCCGGCGGGATGCGGTTTTCGATGGAGACATCGCAGCCGCCAAAAGTCTTCTTGGTGAAGCGCGGCGCTTCCAGTGCCATCTGGATATTCATGCCATGGTCAACGATATTGGAAACGAACTGCGCGTGCGCCTGCGCCTGGTTCAAGCCGCCCATGATGCCGAACCCCATGTGCTGGCCGCCCTTTTCCATGAAGGCCGGGATGATGGTATGGAAGGGGCGCTTGCGCGGCGCGAGCGCGTTCGGATGATCGGCGTCGACTACGAATAACCCGCCGCGATTCTGCAAGGCGAAGCCGTACCCGTCCACCACCACGCCCGATCCGAAGTGCTCGTACAGGCTCTGAATCAGCGAAACGATGTTGCCGTCGCGGTCCACCACAGAGAGATAGATGGTGTCGCCTTTGATCGCGGGCGGTGTGCCGGCGCTCACATCGCAGCCGGCGCGATGGGGGTCGATCAGTTGGGCGCGCCCGCGCGCGTAATCCATGGAGAGCATGCCGGCCACCGGAACCTTGCTGTAGCGCGGATCGGCCACGTACTTCCGCAGATCGGTATAGGCCAGCTTCTGCGCTTCAATCTGAGTATGCAGTTCCTCGGCGCCGCGCGGTGTGTAACTGGCCATCGGAAACAGCGAAAACAGATTCAACATTTGGAGCGCCGTGATGCCCTGCCCGTTCGGAGGCAATTCGTAAACTTTCCACCCGTGGTATTCGGTGGAGATCGGCTCCACCCATTCCGATTCGAACTCCGCCATGTCCGCGGCGGTCAGTTTGCCGCCCAGGCGCTGGCTGGTCTTCAGAATGGCCTGCGCTATGGCGCCCTTGTATACCGCCTTCGCGCCCTCGGCGGCGACCAGTTTTAAAGCGGCAGCCATTTCCGGATCGCGGAACACCTCGCCGATTTTCGGCGCATGGCCATCGCGCAGAAAAATACGCTGGGCGTTCTGGTCCTTGACGAGTTTCTCCTCTTCCGACTTCCAGGCGTTGCCGATCATCTCCGTCACGGGATAGCCGTGATCGGCGAAATAAATCGCCGGTTGGAACAGCTCGGCCCACGGCAGTCTGCCGAAGCGCCGGTGTAATTTCTCCCACCCGTCCACACATCCGGGCACGGTCACCGAATGGATTCCGGCCTGCGGCATGCTGGTCAGCCCCTGCGATTTGAGGAAGTCGATCGTGAGCCCGGTCGGCGCCCATCCGCTGGCGTTGATGGCCGAGAGCTTGCCGGTCTTCGCGTCCCAGTAGATGGCGAACAGGTCCCCGCCGATTCCGTTACTCTCCGGTTCCACCACGCCCAATACGGCATTGGCGGCGATGGCCGCGTCCATGGCAGACCCGCCGCGCGCCAGCACTTGCGCTCCGGCCTGCGACGCCAGCGTCTGGCTGGTGGCCAC
>CAZARO010001051.1:0-2719 GCA_964487165.1 uncultured Solibacteraceae bacterium
TCAGTGTTGTCGATATCGGCTCACTGGCCGGGGGCCTGGCCGCGCACGCCACGATATTCGCTAACGATCCCGGTATTACGCCCATCGGATTCGCGCTTCCCGGCGGCAGTTCCGGTGGCAACCCGGGCAGCGCCAACCCCACCGGCAGCGTGCAGTTTACACAAGGAGCCGCGTCGATCGGTGCGGGCACGTTAAGCCCGACCGCCCATTTGGAGTCCACCGCGTACATATTGGCCAATGCGAGCGCGTCTAATCCCGTGGTCGCGACTTACTCCGGCGACGCCAATTACAATGCCAGCACGGTAACATCGACCAACCAGGCATCCCCCGCGCCCATCGTCACCGTGACCTCCAGCGCCAATCCCACCAGCTTCGCCCAGCCAGTTACATTCTCGGTGACGGTGGCGCCCGCGGTTGCCGGCGGCGCGACCCCCACCGGCACCATAGTCGCCACCGTTTTCGGGTCGGAAACGTTGGGCTACGCAACGCTGGATGACTATGGCCACGCTTCTTTCACCGTGCCGCGAACCCTGGTCGCCAGCGTGTGTGCCAACTGCACCGCAACAAGCTCGGTGCTGGCCTGGGGTCTGGCCACCGGATCGAACGTGATTACCGTGACTTACTCCGGCGATTTCAGTTACGCCCAGACGCAGACCACCTTCAACGAGATGGTCAACCGCCTGGACACCCTGACCAGCGTGGCCCTGACCCCCGCCGACACGTCCCCGAAATCTTTCACCATCGTGGCCACCGTGGGTTTCCACGCGCTCCAGATCCTCACCACGCCGTTCGCCATTCCCAGCACCGGGAGTATGAGTCCCAGCCCGGTCGGCAACGTGTCCTTCTTCGATGGCACCACGCTCCTCGGCACCGTCTCCCTGATTCAGGAAATAAACTTCACTTCCACCGCGACCCTTACCGTTTCCACCCTCCCTGCATCCCTCAGCGCGGTGTACTATGGCGACACCAACTTCAACGGCAGCACTTCGGCCAGCACCACGCTATCCGGCGGCGCGCCGGTCGGCATGAGTGTCATCGCGGGCGGCGGCTCGCTAGTATACGGAGCGGCCTTCCCCATCGTCGCTACGCTGCTTCCCGCGCCGAATGCTCCTGCGCCAACGGGCACGCTTACTTTTTTCGACGGCTCGCAGAATTTGGGATGGACCGCTACCCTGGACGCCGCCGGCACCGGCACGCTGCTGCTTCCGATGCCCCTCGGCACGCCGGCGGGCTGCGCTCCCAATTGCCCCGCGGCCGCTTCCGTGCTGGCGTTGAGCCCCGGCGCGCACTCCATCACCGTGACTTACAGCGGCGATGCGAACTACGCCGCCGTGACCTCCTCGCCGCTTGCGCTGAATATCGCCCAGGCGCCTTCCACCACCACGGTCTCCGGTGCCTGCACGGGGTTGTTACCGGGGCAGTGCGTGGTCGCAGCCAGTGTTGCGGACGCTCAACCGCCAGCCGGCGGCCCGGTCCACTTCATGACGATGGGGCACTCGGGCCTGATAGATGGCGACCCCTCCGGGATGGTGCAGTTCTTCAACGGTGCCACATCCGTGGGAACAGCCTCGCTCGCTTCCAGCACCACGCTTAGCGTGACCTCTACCACGAGCCTGAGCACCACCATCGGAGCCTCTTCCGCCGTATATGCCGGCGACGCCAACTTCCTGGGAAGCACTTCCAGTTCGACAACGCCGCCGCCCGCATCGAAACTGGCCACCAGCGTCAGCCTATCCAGCAGCCCGAATCCCAGCACCGCCGGCCAATCCGTGACGCTTACGGCGAACGTCGTGCCGGCTCCAGTTCTCGATACCGCGATTCTGGCGCCCACCGGCACCGTGACTTTCCTGGATGGCACTACCCAACTGGCACAAGTGCCGCTCACCGCTGGGACGGCCATCTTCACCGCCGCCTTCACTAGCGCGGGTCCGCATATCATTTCCGCGAGCTACAGCAGCGACAGCAACTACCTGCCGTCATCTTCCGCGGGGTATGGCCAAACGGTAAATCCGCCAAGCGGCACCCTGGGTGTATTGAGCCTGACCCCGAGCACGACCACCTCCACGTCGTCGTACGGTCAGCAGATGGTTTTCTTCGTGGAGACTTCCGGATTCGCGACGCCCGGAGCCGGGGGTTTCCTTCTGGACGGCACGACTGTAATCGCCGGTTGGCAGTGGGACCTGAACTCCTCGCAGGTGATCGTCTCTTTACCGGTGGGTACCCACCAGCTCTGGGCCGCATGGTCCGGCGACAGCAACTTGCCTCCGGCAGTATCGCCGATCCTGACGTACATCGTCACCCGCGCGCCTACTTCGATCACCTTAGGCACACCTCCCACGGGTGCGACATCCGGCCAGGACGTGCTGGTGGCCACGGTCAGTCCCTACCCGACGGGAATCGGGACGCCATCTGGCACCGTGCAATTCCTCAACGCCACCACGCAAGCGGTGCTGGCGACATCCACGTTGAGCGCGGGCAGCGCCACCGCGACGCTGCCGTCATCGGACTCTTCGATTCCGATCGTGGCTGTCTACTCCGGCGATGCCAACTTCGCCCCCAACACCACGGCGCCGCCCACTTTGGCCATGGTCAACCCGGCGGCGAACGTCATCGAATCCGTCGCCGCGCCGGACGAGATCGTCACCCTCTATGGCGCGAACCTGGCGACCTCCACCGCCTCAGGCACGCCGCCGCTGACGACCACACTCGCGGGCGCCTC
>CAZARO010001052.1:0-2715 GCA_964487165.1 uncultured Solibacteraceae bacterium
TAATTATGCAGGTACGGCTCATAGGCCAATGTAAGTGACATTGGGATGCCATCCTACCCCACATCAGGCCCTCACGAAGTTGCTGGAGAGCCGTTGGCTGGCCTCACCCGACTCCCAACGCGCGCCGCCTCCGACTGCGATATCCTTTTGGAAACCGATAAGGCACACACCATGAAGCCATCTTTCCGGAAATCGATGCTCACGCTGGTCGGAGTTTCTCTGGCGAGCCTGTTGGCGATCGCGGTCGCGCCGCTTTTCGTATGCGCGCAGAATCGCCTCAGTTTTTCGCCGCTATCCGCGAGCAGCGGGCACACCGCGCTGGGCCTCGCGCTGCGCAAATTGAGCGTCTCCGGGACGTTTCTGCAAGCACCCGCACATCCCGACGACGAGACCAACTCTTTGTTCGCGCTCTTCGGATACGGCATGGGGCTGCGCGTCATCGACGTGCAGAATAATCGCGGCGACGGCGGGCAGAACGAGATCGGGCCGGAATTGTTCCGCCACATGGCCGTACTGCGGACCTCGGAACTACTGGCGGCGCACCGCATCGACGGCGCCGAACAGTATTTCACCCGCGCCATCGACTACGGCTATTCCTTCGACCCGGAGGAAGTGATCGGCAAGTGGGGCCGCAAGGACATCGTGGGCGACTATGTACGGCTGTGGCGCACGCTGCGTCCGGATGTGATCGTCACCATGAACATCCAGGGCCGCGGCGGCGACCGCGCGCACGAGGCCACTACCGTGCTGGTGCGCGAATCGTTCCGCGCCGCGGGCGATGCCTCGCAGTACCCCGAGCAGATCGCCGAAGGTCTGCGGCCCTGGCAGCCGAAGAAGCTGTATTTCGCCGGTGGCGCTCCCGGTGGCGGACGCGCCGGCGGGCGCGGGCAAGCCGCTTCTGACGCGCCTGCCAGGCTAACTCCGGTGAACACCGGCGCGTACGATCCGCTGCTCGGCCGCACCTATGCCGATATCGGGAACGATGCCCGCAGTTACCACAAGTGCCAGGGAGTCGGCGGTGGAGGCGGTGGATTTGGAGGAGGGTTCGGAGGTGGACGTGGCGGCCCAGCCCCGGATGCCGCAGCGGGACGGGGTGCGCCTCCCGCCGGCGGACGGGGCGGCTATTCGCTGGTCGATACCACTGTCGCCGGGCAGATGCAGAAGGCCGAAGCATCGCTGCTCGACGGCATCGACACCAGTCTCACGGGCATCGCGCAGTATGCCGGCACCACTCCGCCGCGCGCTCTTTTCGACGCGCTGGCCGCGATTCTCAACCATGCCAAGGCGGCGCAGAAGGCGTTCGCCGCAGGGGACGACGCGGCAACCGCGGCGCCTACGGAAGACGGTCTAACCGCCATACGGGCGTTGCGCGCGCAACTCGGCGGCATGGGCCTGAACGATTCGGCGCGCTACGAAATCGACTTCCGCCTGCGCATGAAGGAGCGCGATTATGAGGACGCCGTGCTGGCGGCGCACGACATGACGTTCGATGCCGTGGCCGATGACGGGCTGGTCATCGCCGGGCAGCCCGTGCAGGTGCGATTGCAGGCGACCAACCACGGCTCATCGGACATGACCGTGACCGGCGTGGAAGTCGCCGGCTTCGACGGCCCGGGCAATTGCGCCGCTGGCGCCGCCAAGAAAGATGCGACGTACACCTGCAATGCGCAGGTCCACGTCCCCGACGACGCCAAGCTAACCACTCCGTACTTCGACGACAATTACTGGAAGCATCCGGAAAACCAGGCCATCCAGATCTTCGACCCGAGCGCGCCGTTTGGAGTTCCGTTCGCTCCCACGCCCTTTCGCGCCATATTCCATCTGAAGACGGGAGAGGTCGAGATCTCAAAGGAACTGCCGGTGGAATATCGCTACGTCAAGGATATTTATTTCGGCGACAAGCGGATGGAGTTGAATGTCGTGCCCGCCTTTTCGGTGCGCATCTCTCCCGATCTGGCGGTGATTCCCGCGCCTGCCGCGGGTGCGGCCGCCAAGCCCATCGAGCGGGAAGTGGTGGTCACGGTGACCAACGGCACCAAGGGTGGGGCTGTAACGACCGTCTCTCTGGACCCTCCCTCAGGCTGGAAGGTCTCGCCGGCCAGCGCACAGATCGATTTCACGCACGAGGATGAGGCGCTCTCCGCCCGTTTCCAGGTGACTGTTCCGGCGCAGGCGAAGATCGGCAATTACACTCTGCAAGCGGAAGTTACTTCGCCCACCGGCGACCGGAAATTCACAAACGGATATCTGGAGATCGAGTATCCCCACGTGCAGCGCCGCCAGGTAATCGAGCCGGCCGAAATCGCCATGAAAGTGGTGGATGTGAAGACCATCCCGCGCGTCGACGTCGGCTATATCGCCGGCGTGGGTGACCAGGTGCCGCCCGCCATCGAGCAGTTAGGCGCGAAGTTGTCGTACATCGAGCAGGATGAACTGGCGTGGGGCGATCTTTCGAAACACGACGTGATTATGACCGGTGTGCGCGCCTATGAACGGCGCGGCGATTTGCGCGCCTACAATCGGCGCCTGCTGGACTACGTCAATCGCGGCGGAACCGTGATTGTGCAATACAACAAGATGGAGTTCAATCGCGAGGACTACGGTCCGTATCCCGCGAAAGTGAGCTCCAACCGCGTCACGGACGAAACCGCGGCGGTGAAGGTGCTGGTTCCCGCCGACCCCATTTTCAGCTTCCCGAACAAGATCGGTCCCGCC
>CAZARO010001053.1:0-2712 GCA_964487165.1 uncultured Solibacteraceae bacterium
ATGCTGATGCTCTCCAGAAGATTGGCCAGGTCCCGGTTGACCTTGCTGAATTCCAGGTTGCTGGTCTTCAACTCTTCGTTCAGGGTGTTCAGTTCTTCGTTGGCCGATTCCAACTCTTCCTGGGCGGTTTCCAGTTCTTCATTGCCCGCTTGCGCCTCTTCATTGGCGGCCCGGAGCTCTTCCAGGGTACTGGCGTGATCTTCGATAATCGATTGCAGGTACTCTTTGGTAGCCACCAGCTCTTGCCCCAGGCGGGCGCTTCCCCCGTTGGTCTGCCTCGCGGGCTTGGGCGTCACCCTCGTGCCGCCGGCCGGCCGTGCCTCCTCGAACAGGACCAGGAAATAGCGCTCTTCGGACGGGGATGGGCCCGGGAACGGGATCACCTTGATGGTAACGTCTTTCAGTTCGCCGCTTTCTTCGATGCGGAAACCGGCCTCTTGCGCCATGGCGTTCTTTTGCCGCGCAGCCCGGATGGCTTTCCCCAGACCCGCGAGCAAGCCTTCGCGCGCCAGTTTCAGGAGATTCTGCGTCGGCTCACCCGGCGCGAGCTCCAGGTACGGAGCGGTGCGGCCCCGCACCTGGACGACGTTCATCTTATTGTCGATGATGGCGCCGGGAGGGGCATATTCGGCCAGCGCCAACCGGTCGGCTTCCCTCTGGACGTCCACCGCGGTTCCGGCTTCGACAATTCTCTCGCGGAAATCCACCCGGCCTTCGGACCGGCGGCTTTCACTGGTCGGTAGCGCGGGGGTGCCCGCGGCTGCCCGCATGCAGTAGATCTTGTGGGTCTTCTCCACTTGATGAAAAGACTCCGAAAGCGTGCCGATACTTTCCGACGGACCGAGTATCAGGAAGCCGGTCGGCTTGAGCGCGTAGTGCAGGATCGACCAGACCTTGCGCTGCAAGATGTCGCCCAGGTAGATCAGCACGTTGCAACAGCTGATCAAGTCCAACCTGGAGAAAGGCGGGTCCTGCGCCAGGTTGTGCCTGGCAAAAACGCACACGTCGCGGATGTCCTTCGCGATCTGGTACCCATGTTCCGAGCGGACGAAAAAGCGCGCCAACCGCTGCGGCGAGACATGCGCCAGCGCGCCCCCCGTGTAGGCGCCGGCGCGGGCTTTTTCGATGGCGGTTTCGCTGAGATCGGTAGCGAAAATCTCGATCGGGAATCTCCGTTTCGTTTCGTCGAGGAATTCCATCAGGCAGATGGCGATGGAATAAGCCTCCTCGCCCGAAGCGCACCCCGGCACCCAGATTCGGATCGGCTCTTCAGGCGCCCGATTCTCCACCAGCGCGGGGAAAACCACCCTCTTCAGTTCCTCGAAAACCGCTGGTTCCCGAAAGAACGCCGTGACGGTGATGAAGCAGCTCTCGCAAAGTGCGTTGGCTTCGTCGCGGTTCTGCTCGAGATCCCGGCAGTAGTCGTCCAGCGTTTCGAATCCGCGGAGGGCCATTCGCCGTTTGATTCGCCTGGCCAGCGTGCCGTGCTTGTAGTGCGTGAAGTCTACTCCGGTAGCGCTACGCACCACTCGGAGTATCCTGGCCAGTTCTGCATCTTCGGGCGGTTCATTCGCCTCGGGAGATTCCGAAGGGGCCTGAGCGTGGTGCGCCAGGGCCACCAGTTGCGACGCGATTCCGGCCGGAGAGAGGATATAATCCACCGTGCCCGCGGCGATGGCGCTTTTCGGCATGCCGTCGAACTTCGCAGTTTGCACATCCTGGGCGAAGGTCATGCCGCCGGCGGCTTTGATCGCCTGCAGGCCTCGCGTCCCATCGGTTGCGGTTCCGGACAGAATGACGCCGACGGTCTGGCTGCCGCGGTCCGCCGCCAGTTCGCGGAAAAAAACGTCGACCGGCATGTTGCAGCCACTCGCCGGCCGTGGAGGCGTGCGCAGAACCCCGGAGGAAATACCCAGATTGCATCGCGGAGGAATCACGTAAACATGATTGGCCTCCACGCGAGTGTCAGCTTTCACCTCGGAAACGGGCATCTTGCTCTCTTTGGAAAGCAATTCCGTGAGATGGCTCTCATGCTTGGGATCGAGGTGCTGAATCAGGACGAACGCCATGCCGGTATCGCCGGGCAGGTGGGTCAGCAACTCGGTGAATGCCTCCAGCCCGCCGGCGGAGGCGCCTATGCCGACAATGGTGGGGCAACTGCCTTCAGCCTGTTCCTCCCCCGCCGGCCCCGCTATTGCCACCGCGGAAGCGGGAGAACTCGACCGGCCATCGACGGGCTTCTTTACCACACGCCACCAATTACCTTTCTGGTTGGAACCAAAACACTAGCACGTGCAGCGCCACTCTTGAAGCGCGTCTACGCCGTGCCTGATCCTCGCGGCCGGTGGGCAGCCAACTGAGGGAGTTCCGCTGATCGACCGCTCCCTCGCGGTCGCGGCTCGGCAGGCTTCGGCAAAACACCATCAGCTGACCTTGGCACCTGCCAGCAGATCCTTGATGATTTTGCCGATTTCCATGAATTGACCCAGCCCGGAAGGCTTGGGGATGAACTGGGAAACTCCCAGGTCTTTGAGCATGGATTCGTCCCGCCGGGACCGGGAAGAACTCCACACGCACACCGGAACGCCTGCCAGGTGTCGGGCGTTGCGGATTTCGCGCAAGATGTCTTCGCCGGTGTATTTGGACAGGTTCAGATCCAGCAGGATCAGGTTTGGAATGGCCGCATCCGTATAGGCTCCCTGCCGGCGGATG
>CAZARO010001054.1:0-2710 GCA_964487165.1 uncultured Solibacteraceae bacterium
GGCGATGCAGGCCGCCACGCGCGCTGCCTTGCGGATCCGCTCGGGCGAAAGATCGTCGCTGTAGGCGTAGCCGGTGCGCTCCCCGGAAATCACGCGGACGCCGACGCCCATCGAAACCCCCTGCGCCGCGCTCTTGACGATCGATTCGTCGATCCCGATGGAGCTGGTGAGCAGGTATTCGAAGTAGAGATCGGCATAATCGCCACCGTGCGAGAGAGCCTCCGCGAGATACCCCTCGAGGTCGCCGCGAGTGATATGGAATCGCGACGCAAAAATCGACTCTGAGAAGTGCATAATTTCTATTGTAGTGGTTTCGGCAAATCCCTTAATGTCTATCGGCATGGTAGAATGCAGACACATGGAAAGTCATGCCCGCAGCATCGCCAAAGCCGTCAGCTACCGGCTGCTGGGGTCTTCGGTAACGGGGCTGATTCTCTTTGTAGTGACGGGAAAGGGGACGGTTTCCCTCATCGGCGGCATGGCGGACATGGTCCTGAAGATTGCGGCCTATTTCGTTCACGAACGCATCTGGGACCGCATTCAATTTGGACGCACCAAGCGCCCCGAGTCCCCCGAGTACGAGATTTAGGCGCGCTGACATCGTTCCGGCTATGATGAGACGCGTGGGACGCGCCTCTGGTGTGGGCTGGTGGTTGACCCTCTGCGCCGGCATTCTCGCCTGGAAGTTGCTTCTTCCGGGATTCATCGGCATGGCCGATAATGGCGATTTCGGGAAAGTGGCCGGCCCGCTTTGTCTCGCCAGCGCCGAACCGGCACGCGAGAACTTCTTCCACTCGCTCTACCTGCGCGCCAAACCGAATTGCATCTTAGCTCCGGTCCCGACGTCGGAATTGGTGCTCGCAGGGCTGGCCTCCGCCGCCGAACGAACGCTCGCAGACAAGACCCGTTTCGACATACGCTGGCTGGGCGCGATCCACGCTTTGCTCTTTCTGCTGTTTTACAATGCGGTGCTCACGATGCTCAGGCCGCTCGGTGGAGTTGCCCGCTTTGCGCTGTCGCTGCTGGCGCTGTGGATCTTTGCCGACATCGGCCTGCTCGCCTATTTCAATTCGTTCTACACCGATACCGCCGCGGCATTGGGCGGCTTGATTACGGCCGCGCTCGCCGTCCATGTGCTGGCCGCTAAGAGGACCGCACCCGGGGCGCTGGTCCTCTTTGGCATGGCGGCCATGCTGCTGATCGCTTCGAAAGCGCAGCATGGGGTGCTCGGGCCGATTCTGGCGGGACTCGCATTCCTCATTGGTTGGCGCGCCGCCGACCAGCGCTCGCGCACCACAGCGTGGCTGGTGGGAGTGGCCCTGCTCGCCACCACCGTCTGGATCGTTGCCGCCACGCCGGGTTGGTACAAATCCCAAGCGCGCTTCGATCTCGTCTTCTTCAAAATCGCCAAGAACTCTCCGTCGCCCGCCCGCGACTTGGCGGAACTGGGGCTCGGCGCCGAGGACGCACGCTATATCGGCATGGACTCCTACGTGCCCGGCGGCCCTATGGAGAATGCCGCGTGGGTGGACCGATTCGGCGCCCGATGCACGGACGGCCGCGTGCTGCAGTTCTACCTCAGGCACCCCGCCAGAGCGCTGGCTATGCTGCGCGCCGACCTCGCCGGCCAAGCCTGGCAGCGCCGCGTTCCCGGCCTGGCAAATTACGCACGCCGCTCGGGCCGACCTGACGGATCTATGGCCATGAGCCTGGGTTCTTGGAGCGCCCTGCGTACATGGGCGTCCCGAAAATGTCCCGCGCTCATTATCGTCTGGCTGCTTCTCTTGCCCCCGGTGGCGTTTCTGTTGGCATTCCGCGGTGCACCGCTTCGCCGCGCGCTGGCATGGACCATCCTGGCTGTCTCGCTGATGGCTTTGGGCGAATTTGGAATCGCCTCCCTGGCGGACGCCATCGAAACACCGCGGCACCTTCTGATGTTCCAACTCTATGGCGACGTGTCTATCTTTCTCGGCCTGGTGTTCGCGGCGAGCCTGCTGGAGGGCGCTTGTCCCGCATCCTGGCGGAGACCCGCGTCTGTCGTGGTGGCAGCCGGTCTCGCGATCTTCATAGCCGCGATCGGCAAGTTCGAGATTTCCGCGGCGGCCGCTCCAGTGGCGCCGCATGCAGAGTTGCCGCCGGACGCGGCCGATGACGCCAGCCCTGCGATAACCTATTCGGGTAATTGGATTGCAGGCGCGTTCGGGCCGGCTTTCCGTGGAACCCTCACTTATTCCGACCAGCGCGGCGCCGTGGCTCGCTTCTCTTTCCAAGGCACCGAATTGCAGTATGTCTACACCAAAGCGCCCAATCGCGGGATGGCACTGGTGAGCATCGACGGGAGCCCGCGCGGCACCATCGATCTCTACGATCCGCAAATCATATGGCAGGTGCGCACCCTGTTCGGCGGTCTGCCGGCGGGGCCGCACCGGGCGGAGATCCAGGTTCTCGGCCGGCATAACTCCTCCTCCAGCGGCGACTTCGTCGACATCGACGCGCTGGCGGGCCGGTAGCCGCTGGTAGCCCGCCGGACGCGCTTGTTATACTCAGGGTTCCCGTGTTCCACTCCATTGAAAAGCAGGTAGCCGCCGCTTTCCACGCGCACATTCAGATCCGCTACGGCATCGATATGGCGGTCTCCATCGAGCAGCCGCGGCAGAGCGAATTCGGCGAAATGGCCGTGCCGGCGGCCTTCCAATTAGCCAAACAACTG
>CAZARO010001055.1:0-2710 GCA_964487165.1 uncultured Solibacteraceae bacterium
GACTATGACGGCGACGGCTGGCCCGATATCTTCGTGGCCAACGATACCCAGCCTAACAAACTATACCGCAATCTGGGTAACGGCACTTTCAAGGAAGAAGGCGTCGCGGCGGGTGTGGCCTATGGCGAAGACGGTACCGCGCGCGGAGCCATGGGCGCGGACGCTGCAGATTACGACCGCAGCGGGCGCCCGTCTCTACTGGTGGGCAACTTCTCCAACCAGATGATCGCGTTATACCATAACGAAGGCAGCGGCTTGTTCGTAGATGAAGCACCTTCGTCGCCGGTTGGCCGCGCCAGCCTGTACTCGCTCACCTTCGGCGCGTTCTTCTTCGACTACGATCTGGATGGCTATCCCGACATACTGGCGGCTAACGGCCACATCGAGGACCAGATTGGGCGCGTGCAGCCCAAGGTCAGCTACCAGGAGCCGCCGCTGCTCTTCCGCAACTTGGGGAATCGCCGCTTCGACAACGTGAGTTCCAAGGTGGGGCCGGCGTTTACCAAAGCCATGGTGGCGCGCGGAGCCGCCTATGCCGATTTCGACCATGACGGCGATCTCGATGTTCTGATCTCCAACAACAACGGGCCGGCGGTGCTGCTGCGCAATGACGGAGGCAATCGCAACCATTGGCTCAGCGTGCGTCTGGCGGGCGGGAAATCGAATCGTGACGGCATCGGCGCGGTGGTGCGGGTGGAAAGCGCCGGCGGCAAGCAGTGGAGCACGGTACACAGCGGGTCGAGCTATTGTTCGCAGAGCGATCTGGCGCTTACGTTCGGTCTGGGCGCGGACGCGTCCGCTACTGTGGAAGTGGTGTGGCCGAGCGGGGCGAAGCAGCAGTTCAAGGGCGTGAAGGCCAATGAACGGGTGCTGATCGACGAGAATCGGGGACTAAGCGCGCTGCAGTAAGTAGGCGGATGGCCGACCAGGACCCAAAGGCTACCCCTGGTAACCCGCTCCGGAGGGCCGTGAATAGGCCTCAGCGGGCCGATTACCAATCGGCCGCAGGATGCCATCCGGATGCCATCCTGCCCCACAAGGTGTGCTCGGCGTGACTCTATTACGCGAGACTCAATAACTACGGGCTTCAGCCGGCTTCAGGCCGCCAGTCCAAGCCATGCCTCTGCCCTGGATGTCCCCGCAGGCGTTGCCGCGTCAGGTAGTATTGCGCGACGGCGGGCGGTGTCGCCAACCGTGCTTGAGGGCGATTGCTCCGCTGGGACCGGGCGCCGAATTGGACCAGCGGCCGAGGGTATACTCGCGGCGGTAAGCCATGGTGCGGTTCCAGATGGTCACCTTGACCATGCCGCTGGCATCGCAGGAGTATTGCTCTTCCACGTTGCAATCCGTGCCTTCGTCCTGGCGGCTGACGTCCACCAGCGACAGGTCGCCGGCCCCGGCAAGAGCGGCATCGAAGGGAAACAGGACGTCGTCCCAAAGTGTGAGGTCGCCCGAGGGCTGGCCGTCCTCGCCGATGTTGGCGGCCTCGACGTAACGGAAGTGGCCGATGTTGTGGACCGGCCGATAGGAGCGCACTACCAGCAGTGGAGGCGCGCCGCGCCGCGGCAATTCCAGGCCGCGCGGAAAAAGCACATCGAACGTCACCTGGCGGCCGCGATCAGCCTCGCGCCACACTCCGAAGTGGCGCGCAAACCGGTCTCGCAACACGTAGCCAGAACTCCCATCGGCGCTGATGGCGAGGCCGATGGCAGTGGCTGATCGCATGTAGGCGGAGCGCCGCACCGCGCGGCCGAAAGTCTCTTTGAGAACGCGCGCCACGGCTGGAAGTTCCGATCCTCCGCCGGTCACGTAGAGCGTTTCGATGGGCCGCTCGGGATGCGCAGCAAGCATCTCCCGCACCACTTCGGCGGTGCGCTCGGTGAGCGGCCGGCAGCGCTCGTAATCAGGCGCGACGCCGATGGCGACCTCGCCCCAGCCTTCGCGTACGCGCTCCAGGTCCACGATGATGCGGCGGGTGTTGGGATTGAGCGACTCCTTGCGCTCGCGGCATTCCTCCAGCAGGTGGAAAGACTCGGCATCGGAGAGCGAAGCGCGATCGGCGGCGCGGCCCGCGGTCTCCAGGGCGAGGCCGGCGAGGATTTCATCGAAGTCGTCGCCGCCCACGTCGGCGAGGCCGGCGCTCGCAACTACGGTGTGGGTGTCGTTTTCGGTTTCCACCAGCGACGCGTCGAAGGTGCCGCCGCCGAGGTCGTACACCAGCAGCCGCCCTCCTTTGCGCTGGGCCCGCTCGCGGTGGCCGTACTCCACGCTCGCCGCCGAGGGTTCGTTCAACAGGCCGAGCACCAGGAAGCCGGCGGCGCGGAAGGCTTCCGCGGTGAGAAATCGCTGATTGCTGTTGGCGTTGGCCGGCACGCCGATCATGACCTCCAGCGGCTCGGCGCGATCGAGCGAGAGAGTGGAGGCCTGGCGCAACTGCTGGCGGAGCGCGGATAACAGCCCGGTGGCCAGATCGACGAGCGGCAACTCGGAGCCGGCGAGCTCGATCCGCGTGGTGGGGCCGGCGTGTTTCAAGAGCCGCTTGAGCGAGCGCAGCACGGTCCACTGGCGATCGCTCTGCACCGCCCAGGCGCTCCAGCCGAAGCGGAGTTCTTGGCGGCGTACGGCGACCAGCGGAGGAAACCACTCGCGCATCTGCCCTTCGGAGGACTCGAATTCTACCAGTGGGTAGTTGCCGCGATCCGCCGCCGCG
>CAZARO010001056.1:0-2709 GCA_964487165.1 uncultured Solibacteraceae bacterium
GTACTGTTGACGATTTTCTTTTCGGGCATGGCGGCCGTCGTTCTCACTGCTGCCCAAGGCGACGGCCTGCCCGACGGCAAAGGCAAGGACGTGCTTCTCAGGATGTGTACCAATTGCCACGGGATCGATCAGGTCACGAGCTTGCGGTATTCCAAGAAATTCTGGGGAAGCGTGGTGGATGACATGATGTCTCGCGGGGCGGAGGGCTCGAACGACGACGTCAATGTGGTGATCGCCTATCTTTCGCGGAATTTCGGCAAGCCGGTCAATGTAAATACGGCGTCGGCGAAGGATATCGAGACCGACCTTTCCTTTACCGCGGCGGAGTCGGAACTGCTGGTCAAATACCGTACAGAGAAGGGCAATTTCAAGTCATACGAAGAGCTGGTAAAGGTCCCGGGGCTGAACGGCGAGGTGCTGGAAGAACAGAAGAAGAATATTGTGTTTTGAGGGGAGAAACGCCACTTACCGCAGATTGAATTTCTTCATCTTGTAACAGCTGCTATTCTGGATTCGTGGATAACAGGGCACAGCCTGTCGGGAACTCCCAAACGCACGGCACCGTCTCGCCTACGTTCGAGGAACTGGCCGCGCAGCAGGGCGTTTCTCCAATTGACGATTTCGGGTCCCTGCTGGGAGAGCCGCTACCGGAAGACGAATCGGCAGAGGAATTTTCCGCCCTCCTCCGCGAGTGGCGTAGCGAGGGAACTCGTCCCGCCGCACGGCAATGAATGCCGCTGTCGTCGACACGGACGTAGTGTCGATGCTTTTCAAAGGAGACACACGGGCGCTTACTTACCTGCCCCATATCGCAGGCCGGCTGCTCGGGATCTCCTTCATGACACTGGCTGAGCTGGACCGCTGGTCTCTCGAACGTGCCTGGGGTCAGGCGTGCAAGCTGGCGTTCGCGCAGCACCTGACACGATACGTCGTCCTGCCCGTGAGCCGCGAATTGTGCGCTAAATGGGCCGAGGTGGCTTTCACCGCCAAGAGAAAAGGACGGCCGATCCAAACTGCCGACGCCTGGATCGCAGCCAGTGCACTTCACTATCAAGTCCCTCTCATCACCAATAATCGAGACGACTACTCGTCGGTAGACGGCTTGGTCCTGCTCTCGGCGTAGATCAAGTCGGCCCTCGTCCGAGAATCCGCTTGCATAAAACGCTACCGAACTTACCGCAGATTGAATTTCTTCATCTTGTAACGCAGGGTATCGCGAGTGACGCGCAGGAGGCGGGCAGCCTGCGTCTGATTGCCGTTGGTCTTCTCGAGTGCACGCACCAGCAGACTCCGCTCGTTGTCCTCGAGGGACAGGCCGTCGCTGGGAATCGCCGCGGGCAGGGCCGCTTCGTGGAGTCCGTCGCCATCGGGGCGGGAAATGGCGATCGGCAGGCTGGCCGGGGTGATCATCGACGATTCTTCCAGAATCATGGCCCGCTCGATAGCGTTGCGCAGTTCGCGCACGTTGCCCGGCCAGTCGTGATACAGCAGTAGTTTGGCAGCCGCCTCGGTCACGCCCTCGATACTCCGCTTGAACTTCCGGTTGTAATGTTCGATGAAGAAGCGCGTCAGGGGGACGATATCGTCGGCGCGGTCGCGCAGCGGCGGGATGAGGATCTGGATTACATTGAGGCGGAAATAGAGGTCCTGGCGGAAGGCGCCTTCCTTGACGGCCTCGCGCAGGTTCTTGTTGGTGGCCGCCACCACGCGCAAGTCGAGCTGGATGTCCTTGAGGCCGCCCAATCGCCGGAAGCTCTGCTCTTCCAGCACGCGCAGCAATTTGGCCTGCAGCATGAGGGGAATTTCGCCGACCTCGTCGAGGAACAGCGTGCCCTTGTCGGCCAGTTCGAAAATGCCGCGTTTCTGGGCGCGCGCGTCGGTGAAGGCGCCCTTTTCGTAGCCGAATAGCTCGCTTTCGAGCAGCGAATCGGGAATGGCGGCGCAATTGATGGCGATGAAGGGCTCGGCCTGGCGCAGGCTCTGGTAATGCAAGGTCTTGGCTACCAGGTCCTTACCAGTTCCGTTCTCGCCTTCCAGCAGGATAGTGGTGGCTTCGCTGGCGGCCACGCGCCGTACGAAATTCAGCACCTCGCGCATGGGCGCGGATTCGGCGATGACCTCGCGCTTCTGCGGGGCCGATTCCTCGGTGATGTCCTTGATGGTGGCCACCACGCCGGAAAGTTGCCCTTGCTCGTCGTACATCTGGGTAGTGCGCATCACAACCAGCCGCTCCATGCCGTTTTCGGTACGCAGTCGAACGGTGGAATGGGGCGCGCCCGCCGGCTGGTTGAGCCCTACCAGCACCCCGCATCCCGGCTCGCACACCGAGCAGTTAAAGATGTCCTGACAGTGCTTGCCGAGCATCTCCTCGGAGGACATGCCAAAAAGCTTTTCCGCCGACCGGTTGACGCCGGTAATCCGGAATTCGGGGTCGTATAACACCAGAGCGTCGGAAAGCTGGTCAAACACGGATTCCAACACGCTGGCATTCTGCCAGCCTGGGGTGAGCTTAGACATTCGGGAGCTTGTTTCTCAGTATACCAAGGGCTGGTTTGGGGCAATTGGCTCAATTGGCGTCTTTTACGGGGGGTGGTGCCCCCAACATTGCGGGGAGGGCAGGGGCTAATTTCATCGCAACGCTGAAGATACGCCGTGGAAGCGCAATTGCTTGCTTTCGAAGTGGAGGCTACATGTCCCATCTGAATTTGA
>CAZARO010001057.1:0-2703 GCA_964487165.1 uncultured Solibacteraceae bacterium
CTTGGGTCTGGGCAGCGACGCCGCCGGCTCCGTACGAGTGCCGGCAGCCTTCTCGGGGATCGCCACCATCAAGCCGACCTCCGGCCGCTTGCCGCGCACGGGCCATTTTCCGCCCGCCGGCGGTTGGCTGGAGATGGTCTGGCAGATCGGCCCCATGGCGCGGCGCGTGGAGGATGTCATCGAAGCCATGCGCCTGCTCAACGGCTCCGATGGCATCGATCCCACCGTTCCCGACGTGCCGTTCCGCGAACCGGACCGTGTGAATCCTGCGGACTTGCGCGTGGCCTTCTACACCGATAACGGCTTCGCCGCCGCGGATGGCGAGGTGTCCGCCGTAGTGACTGCGGCGGCGGAGGCGATCGCGCCGGCGGTCCGCTCCGTGACCGAAGCGCGCCCCGGTTGCCTGACCGCGGCGTACGACCTGGAGATGAAATTGATCGGGCCGGATGGCGGAGACGGAATGCGCGCCTATCTGCGCGAACTGGGCTCGACGGCGATCCATCCGCTGCTGGCCGCCTGGCTCGACAAGCTGGAGCCCTACCGCACCGATCTGGCCGGCCTGGCGCGCTACTGGTCGGAGCTCGACGCCTATCGCGCCCAGATGCTGCGCTTTCTGCGCGACTACGACGCGATTCTGTGCCCCGCGTACATTCACCCCGCGCTGCCACACGGCGAATCCATCCGCGACGAGAATTTCCGCGGATTCAGCCACACCATGGCGTTCAACGTGGCGGGATGGCCGGCCACGGTGGTGCGCGGCGGCGGATCGAGCACCGGGCTGCCCATCGCCGTACAAGTGGCAGCGGCTCCCTG
This sequence comes from uncultured Solibacteraceae bacterium, assembly GCA_964487165.1. Taxonomy (GTDB): domain Bacteria; phylum Acidobacteriota; class Terriglobia; order Bryobacterales; family Bryobacteraceae; genus PALSA-129. Next base: position 814 of record CAZARO010001057.1, read on the forward strand.
GCGCGAAGATATCGCGCTCCGCGTGGCGCAGCTGTTGGAGGAGGCGTTGGGAGGGTGGCAGGCTCCGGAGTTGCGTGGAGCACCCTGCCCATAGGGGGGTGGCTTATCGATTCGCCACGGTGGTTGCGGCCAATCTGGCGGCGATGGTCGCCAGGTAGTTGGCGGTGTCACTGAGGGTGGAGCGGCTGGCTTCGGGCAGCGTGCCTGCCTGCTGGAGTGCCGTGAGGACACGCCGCGCTTCAGCGTAGGATTGTTCCGCGGCGCGCAAAGCGTTGCTGTACTCTGCCCCCGGCGTGAATCGTGCGCTCTCGAACTGAGAATATCCCAACTGTGCGAACGCCTCGGCGAGTACGAGTTGAGAGGCCGGCTGAGGATCGGCGGCCTGGCGTGCGAGGTCGACGGCCTTCTGGGCAGCCTCGATCCGGGCCGGCAATGGATAAGCGATTTCGGCGAGCTGGCCGGCGTACTGCTCCCAGCCGCGAGCGAGATCCAGAGGGCCATGCGCGGTCTGCGCGCCGCTGACGAAAGACTCCAGGCGAGCGCCCTCCGCACGGTAGTCGCGGAGTTGGCGCGCCCACAGCTCTTTGGAGGAATCGGAATCGGCCAGTGCGGACTGGTGGGCGATGGCGTCTCTAATGAAGCGCCGAGCCTCGCCGCGATCGCCGAGCACTTCCTGGATGAAGGCGAGGCGGCTCTCGGCGAGGGCGAGGTAGGCCAGAGCGGTGCGATCGTCGCCATGTTCGGAATGGATCTTGCCGGCGTTGGCGCGGCCTTTCTCGAATAGACCGAGGGCCGCGCGCCAGGACGCCTGCGCCGCCGCGGCATCGCCGCCGCGTGCCTGCAGAGAGCCGATCTTCGCCTGAGTGAGCCCCTGGTTCAGCCAGAAGGCCGCATCGGGGCGGGGGTTGGCGCTTTCCACTTCGAGGATCTTCTGCGAGGTTTGCAATGCTTCCGCAAGCATGCCGCTGTCGATGAGGGCGGATTCGGCAGCGCGATAGCCGGTGGCCAGCTCTGCGCGGTAGGCCTCGTTATTGGGATCGGCGCGGTGGAGCGACTCCAACACGGGAATCACGCGCCGGCAAACGGGCAAGGCTTCCCGGGGTTCGCCACAGAGGACCAGACCTCGCGCGGCAAAAAGATAACGGTCGGCCCAGTCCCGCTTAACGGGGCCGGTATCGAGGTTCTCGATGGGCTTGGCATCGAGGACGGCGGCGGCGCGGCGGTAGCTGGCCAGGCTTTCCTCGCGGCGTCCCGCGCTGCGCAGTACGCTCCCCAAGTTGGTGTAGGAGAAAGACAGCAGAGAAATGCGATTGAAGTCCCCGGGCTGCAGCGCGGTCAACTTTTCGGCGATGTCCACACCACGGCGCGCTGTGTCTACGGCGCGGTTGAAATCGCCAAGGCTCATATAGCAGTTGCGCAGGGCCTGCACGTCACCCCACAGAGAGCGGGCCGCGGCGTACGAATTGGGGGCGTCGGCATAATAGTCCTCCGCGTACGATACGGCTTTCAGGGACGCATCCACGGCGGACCGATAATCGGACCGGCCCGAGTAGCTGGTGGAAAGGTGTGACCAGACGAGCGAGAGCAGGTAGCGCGCGGCCTTCGATTCGGCGTTGCCCGGAGAGACGCGCAGGTAATCGGCGATGGCGATTCGGTCTTCGGCGATGGATTCGTCGATGCGATTCAGGGCGGAAGCGCCGCGGGCCAGGCTGGCGTGCGCGTTCGCTTTGACGGTCCATTCCTCATCGGTGGGCTGGCCACCGGCGCCTATTCCCGCACCCATGCGGTCCGCGGACTTCACCGCTTCGCGATAAATGTCCATGGCGGCTGCGCGGTCGCCGGCCGCCAACTGCGCATCGCCGACGGCGGTCAATTCGGCGGCCAGGCTCA
>CAZARO010001058.1:0-2690 GCA_964487165.1 uncultured Solibacteraceae bacterium
ATGAACGCCGATCAAACAAAATTTTCTTTATCCGTGTCCATCGGTGTTCATCGGTGGCTGTAATGTCTCTCTTGATTGCAGGTGAATGGTGGGGCAAGCGACTTCGCCTGCCCCACCGCTACATTACTTCTGGCTTTGCAGGTTGGCGATAGAGGCCTGCAACAGGCCAACCGTGTAGTCCAGATTGTGGACTCCCTTGCTGCCGTCGCGGGTGACGAACAGCCAGTTGTACGCCGCTTCCAGCTGCGGCTTGCTCCAGGTGGAGTCGATGCTGAGCGATGATTTCACCAGGCTGTTGGGCGGAAGCAGGGTGGAGAGCTGATCGAGCAGCGCCTGTACCTGGGTCTGCACGCCAGCCTCGCCGCCGGTGCCGGAGAAGTTGAACATCGGGAAGTCGAACGTTTTGAGGTCCGTCCCGTGGCATGTCTGGCAAGCGCCGACGATATCCTCAGGCGTTTGTCCCGCCGGAGCGTAAGTCGTGCTGAAGGTGTGGTCCCCGGCTTTCATGAACGCCGGATCGGTGCTGGCCACGGTCTGCATGTGGCAGTCGACGCAGGTGTTGGTGGTCACGTATTGGTGCGCGGAACTGGGGATCGTCTGGCCGTAAGTGTAGCCATTGGTGCCCATCAGCATGTCTGCTTGCGGGCCTTCGTGCGGGCCAAAATAGGTGCTTCCAGGCGTGGTATCCACCTTGGAGGCGGCCATTCGGCTCTGGTGGCACTGCATGCACAGGATGCCTTCGCCGGCCTGCGCGTTGGTCACGTTGGTTCCATCGGCCAACGTCACCGATGCCATGTTGCGGATCAAGTGCGTATCGCTGGCGGGCTGAGTGACTCCGTGCGGGTCATGGCAGGTGTAGCAATCGATAGAGTGGTACGCGGTTTGGGTAATGGGGCTCTCGCCATTCATGCGGGCGATGAAGCCGGTGCCCGTATGGCAGCCGACGCAGGTCGCGTTACCGGCCGGATCGGTCGTGGTCACGGCGTGTACGGAATTGGCCCACGTAGCGCTCTTGATGTGGAAGGTCGGTTCGTCGTGGCATTGGCTGCAACCGCCCGAATTGGACGGAATAGCAACCGCAATCACGTCGCCGCCGTAGTTGGCATGCTCGCTGCCCGGTCCATGGCAGTTCTCGCACTGGATGTTGGACACGTCCTGCAGGGCGGTCGGCATGGCCTGGAAGTTGCCGGCTTGGCCGGTGGTCGGAAACGCCCAGGTCAATTGCTTGGCCAGGGAAGAGAAGCCGCCGTCACTGACGGTGGAATTGGCGTCATAACCCACGGTGTGGCAGGGGGCGCACTCCGCGCTCTCGGTGTAACCCGCGATGGCGGTGCCGTTGATGACGTTGGTAAAGATGCTGGCGTGAGCGGTCTTCGACCACGGTGTTACCATCGCCTGGGCAAGACCGCCGCCATGGCACTGCGTGCAGACGGCAACGCCCACATAAGTTCCCGCAATGTAGGATTGCGCCAGTGTCGTCGGCGTACCGCCGATTGTCACGGTGGCACTTACTACGTAAAGCCCGTGGAGATCCGGCTGCAGCAGTTGCCGGCCGGCCACCTGGTAGACCAGGCGGTCAGACGGTTCGGCAATAGGCACATTCGCTCCCAGGGGACTGGCGGCCAGCTTCGCCACCGAACCCGATGGCGCCTCGGTAATCGCCCAAGTCACGCCGCCTAACTGGGCTGCTTTGATGCCGATGTCAACCTGCACCTCTAAATACAGCGGCTCTCCGAGCCCTACTGTTCCTAGCCCACCGGAATTCTGAATGGTGGATGGCAGCTTATAGGTCGAGATATCGCCGTTGGTCAGCGCGCGCACTGCCAGGCGCGGCGTCATAGTCGTTTGCGCACTCAATGTGGTCGTCGCGGCCACAGCTATCAGCGCCACTGCAAAGAGACCAGCTAGCGCTTTAGGAAGTCGGTGGTTCATTTTGACCCCCATCTATTGACTCCTGTCTAAAAACGTTTAGAAAAAAGATATTTCGACCTTATTATATTCTACAGTCGCGGTCTTTTACTATAGGTTTTTGCGACGGTGCACGTTTCTATTCGTTGTATCAACCGATTGCTGAAATATGCCACAGGTAGAACGCTGAGAGTCTCACTAAATCCCCTATGTAATCCATGGAAAGCCGCTGCGTAACCCGTCATCGACATTAGTGGATCATATAAGTCCACATTGGGCTCTTCGACGCTCTTACCCCAGCAGCGCGCGCCACACGATCCAGGATTTCTCCCAAAGCGGCAGCCGCACTCGCCGCCGGAAGACATCGTAGTTGCTCCGTTCGATGCGCTCCAGTAAGCGCGAATAAATCGAGATCAGCGCCCATAACGATGCGCGGCTCCGCGGATGGATCAAATCGAGCAACGGCCGCGATTCGTTGTAATATGCCCGCGCCCGCTCCGCTTCGAACGCCATCAGGCGCAGGAACGGCTCGCTGCGGCGGCCGGCGCGCAGATCGTCTTCGGTAACTCCGAAGCGCTGCAGGTCGTCCACGGGCAGGTAAATGCGCCCGCGCTCGGCGTCTTCACGGATGTCGCGCAGGATGTTGGTAAGCTGAAACGCCACCCCGCATTTCTCCGCCAGGGGCAGGGCACTGCGCGTGTCGAACCCGAAGATGTGGACGATCGTCAGCCCCACTACCGACGCCACCTGGTAGCAGTAGCGGTAGAGTTCGCCGAACGTTT
>CAZARO010001059.1:0-2688 GCA_964487165.1 uncultured Solibacteraceae bacterium
TTGTGCGCGACCGCGTCCTGCACGATGAGCGCTTCCACCCGCTCTGGATGGGCCAGCGCCATGCGAAAGCCCACGGGGCCGCCGTAATCCTGCATATAAAGCGTGTAGCGCAGGATCCCGAGCGCTTCAGCGAAATGCTGCATGATTTCGGCGTAATGGTCGAAGTTGTACGCGAATTTCTTCGGATCCGGCCAGTCGCTGTGCCCGAAGCCGGGATAATCCGGCGCGACAAGGTGATAGCGGTCGGAGAGGCGGCTCAGCAACGGCTCAAACATACGCGACGAAGAGGGCAGTCCATGGAGCAGCAGAATAGTCGGCGCATCTTTCGGGCCGGCCTCCCGGTAAAAAATGGAAAGGCCGGCGACCACGACGGTTCGATAAAGAGTTGGATATAGCATGAGCCGCCCAGTTCTTACATCGTCAGGACAACGCGGAACTTAGCGTCGCCGCTCATCATGCGGGCGTAGGCTTCGGCCGCCTTTTCGAGAGGATAGGTCTCAATCATGGGGCGCACACCGGTCAATTCGGAAAAGCGCAGGGTGTCTTCGGAATCGGTTGGTGTGCCGGTAAGCCAGCCTTGAATCGCGCGATTTCCGGTGATCAGTTGCACAGGCGACACTTCGATGGGATCGAACGATACACCGACAACGATGAGCTTGCCGTTCGGCCCCAGTCCGTCGATCAGTTCGGACATGGCTTTGGAATTAGGAGCCGTGGCAAGAATTGCTTGCGCGCCGCCCAGCTTTTGCAATTCCTCCGCCGGCTTCGTGGATTTGCTGTCGATATAGACGTTCGCCCCCAGCCTCCTGGCGAGAGCCGCATTTTCGGAACCGCGCCCGATGGCAGCAACGTTGTAGCCGAATTTGCTGGCGTATTGAATGCCGAGATGTCCCAGGCCGCCGACGCCTTGCACGGCGACCAGGTCGCCGGGTAACGCACCGCTATGGCGCAGCGAATTGAAGGTGGTGATGCCCGCGCAGAGCAGGGGCGCTGCTTCGGCGGCAGCAAGACTCGCCGGTATCGCCGCAAGTGCTTCAACCGGCGCCACCATGTACTCCTGGTAACCCCCGTCATAGCTGATACCAGGCACCTGCGCGTTGCGGCAATTGCGGAAATCTCCGCGCCGGCAAGCCAGACACGTACCGTCCTGCCCTCCGTGCCAGCCGACCCCAACGCGCTGTCCCTTCTTCCATGTGGAAACACCAGACCCCACCTCGTCGATTATGCCGGCGACTTCGTGTCCCGGAACGCGCGGAAACTGAATTCCCGGCCAGAGGCCCTCTGTCACCAGCACGTCGCTGTGGCAGATGCCGCAAGCTTGAACCTTAATGCGCACTTGTCCAACTCCAGGGGTCGGGATCTCGCGCTCGACGATCTCGAAACCTCCGCCCGCCTTTGCAATCTGTGCCGATCTCATGGTGCCCACTGCGATACTCGTCGTTGCCATAGTTCCTCCTGTGAAATTTTCTGACCTCTTCTTACGCCGCCACTTCGAAGATGACTTCCAGCTCGACTGGCGTGCCCAGCGGAAGGCTTGCCACCCCGTAAACCAGGCGGCTGGGATTCTTACTTGCCCCGAAGACATCTTGCAGCAGGTTCGAGGCGCCGTCGGCTACTTTCGGCTGATCGCGCACATCGCCGACGGTGGCTACCGAAACTCCGAGCCGTACAATGCGCGTTACCCTGTCGAGTGATCCCAAATACTCGCGCGCTACTGCGAGCGCGTTGAGCGCCGCCAGGCGTGCTGCATCGTGCGCGACGTCCGAGGTGAGTTCGGCCCCCACGCGTCCCACGAATTTCGCGCTGCGGCCCTCGGTGGGAAGCATGCCGGTTAGAAAAAGCAGATTGCCGGTTTGCACCGCTTCCGTATAAGTGCCGAACGGCTGAGGCGGGGCGGGGAGCTCGATGCCAAGTTGCTGCAATCTCTGCTCGGCGGTGCTTGTGGCTTGCTCTTTCAAGGTTATGCTCATGAGTCCCCTCCTGGTGCTCGTCAAGAAATAACTGGGCTGTTTCTGGCAACCGCTTCCTTTGGTCGCGGCTCAGTCTGAAGACAGAGCGTTGCTGAGCCGCGACCAAAGGGAGCCGTTATTTCTTGACTCGCGCTTAGTTCGCCGCGCGCAGAGATCGGAATGCCGCCCGAAGTTCCTCGCTGAAGAGTTGCGGCTGCTCCCATGCAGCGAAGTGTCCGCCTTTCGGGAGCCGGTTGTAATAGATCAAGTTGGGATAAGCTTTCTCGGTCCAACTCTTCGGGGCTGCATAGATCTCATCGGGAAACACGCTCACGGCGGTCGGGATCTGAATTCCCTTCGGGGCGAAAAAGGCAAGCTTACTCTCCCAATAGAGGCGCGCCGAAGAGACCGCCGTTTTCGTCAACCAGTAGAGCGTGATATTTTCGAGGATGTCCTCTCGCGTCAGGCCCTCAGTCTTACCTTCGAAGACGCGTGCGATCAAGGCCAGGCTGGCGGCGTCGTGGTCGAGCATCCAGGCGGCCAGGCCGGCCGGTGAATCTTCGATCCCGTACAGCGTTTGTGGGCGCCCCGCCATCTCCTGGGCGTAACCGAGGCCGTGTTTGTAGAAAAAGTCGAGTTGGTCCCACGCGCCCTTCTCCTCGGCGGAGAGGCCTGCCGGCGGCGGCTCGCCGAATTGCAGAGCCTTCGCAACGTCGTCTGGAACGGTGGCCGGCATGTT
>CAZARO010001060.1:0-2688 GCA_964487165.1 uncultured Solibacteraceae bacterium
GGGCAGCGTCTTGCCTTCCTCGCGCGTCATATCGGCGGCCACGGAATCGAACTTGCGGTCCAGAATGTCGGCCGCTTTATAAAGGATATTGCCGCGTCCCGGCCCGCTCATGCCGGACCACGCGGGTAGCGCGGCGGCGGCGGCCTGTGCGGCGTCCCGCATGTCCTGCGCGCTGCCCTTGGTAAACGTGCCCACCAGTTCATCGGTGTTCGCGGGGTTGCGGTTTTCGAAGGTTTTCGCCCCCGTCACCCATTCGCCATTGATATAGTTCGCAAAGTTTTGAGTCATAAGAGTTAGATTCTTACCTCTAAGATTTTCAACAAGAATACTTCCACATTCGCTCCGAGGCCAGCCAGGCAAACCGCCGCTGGCCACCGCCATTCTGACTTCCGACAGCCCGCCGGGGCTGTCAAACTTCTTCGGACCCTTTAGGGGCCGCTTCTGTCTTCCAAATCCTGAAAGTTCAGAATTGCACTTTCGGCGCCTTTTCGGCGCCCGCTTCAGTCTTGAAATAAGCGTCGTTGCGCGTGAAGCCCGACATCGACGCCACAATATTATTGGGGAACAATTGCAGCGTGGTGTTGTACGTCTGCAAGGACTCGTTGTACTTGCGGCGCTCCACGTTGATGCGGTTCTCCGTCCCCGAAAGCTCGTCCTGCAGGTGCAGGAAATTCTCGTTGGATTTCAACTGCGGATAGTTTTCCACCACCACCAGCAGGCGGGAGATGGCGCTGTTGAGCTGATCGTTGGCGGCGATCTTCTCCTGCGGCGTGCGCCCGCCGGCCAGTGCCGCGCGCGCGTCGGCGATGTCCTTGTAGACTTCCGTCTCATGCGCCGCGAAGCCCTTCACAGTGGAAACCAGGTTGGGAATAAGGTCGGCGCGCCGCTGCATGGCGCTCTCCACCTGCGCCCATTGCGCCGTCACGGCCTCCTGCTTCGTCACCAGGTCATTCCGCACGCCGACGTACTTTCCGCCCATGAGCAGCAGCATCAGTACCAGCACCCCTATCACGATCAGAGCGATTTTCATGTGTCGTCCTCCTATTTCTCCAGTCGATCCACCGCTTGGATCACCACGTTGATGGCTTCGAGGTAGGCGCCCAACAGCGCGACCGGCTCCACCTCGCGCGCTTTCATTTGCTGCTCACGAATGGCGAGCAACTTATCGAACGGCAGCGGGTCAAATCCGAAGCGCTCGCTGGCGCGGGCGATCACGTCGCGCTTGGCGGCGGGCCCGTCGGCGCCGTGAAGAATCAGCGCATGCCGGAACAACACGCAAAATGTGGACAGCGAATCGAGCAGCAGGCGCCGCAGCAGGCCCGCGTCGGAAAGCATCCCCGAGGCCTTCTGCCTCAGTCGCAGCAGCTTGGCGCGCAGATCGTGCTCCACCTGCGCGCGATAAAAAGTGCGGTCCACCACCAGGGTGGAGACCACGTCTTTGCCGGCCAGCACCTGGTGTTGCCGCTGCATATCGCTGAACTCGATGGCGAAACAATCGGTGGAGGTTTCCACTTCCTGCTCGGTAAGCAGCAGCGGCGACGGGCTGCCCAGTTCGCGCCACCAGCGGAAGATGGCTTCGCTATGGCTCAATTCGAGCGGCGTGATGCGGTTCAACACGCACAGCACATTGTAATCGGAGAATTTTTCCTGGCGGTCGCCGCCGGCTGCCGAGCCGTACAGCACCACGGACACCAGGCTGTCGCCATAAGCTTTCTGGAGCTTTTCCACGAGTTGTTGCACAACCTTATCCATAGATGGCCGTTACCAGTCGCTGGATGCGCCGCCGCCGCCGGAATCGCCGCCGCCAAAACCGCCGAAGCCGTCGCCGGAATCGAACCCTCCGAATCCGCCGCTCCCCCGGCTGCCGTTGTTGGATCGCCCTCCCATCAGGTTACCGAGCAACAGCCAGGGAAGCACGCCCAATCCGCCGCCGCCGGAACCGCGCGGACCGCCCAGGCGCGCCAGCAGCGACACAAGCAGAACGAAGCCGAGAATCATCTGCCAGTTAATATGGTCGGTGAGCGAGGGCTGCGTGCGCCGCTGTGGCAGGTGGGCCGTCAACTGCACGTTCTTAGCTTTTGCGACGGCCGCGCCGATACTTTGCGCCGCCGCCATGGCGGCATCGCCGACATCGTTCTGCCGCAGCGCCGGCCGCATTTCGCGCAGCACGTCGCCGGCGAGCCCGTCGGGCAGAATGGGCTCGATGCCGTAGCCCACTTCCAAGCGGCTGCGGCGATCGCCGATGGACAGCAGCAGCATGATGCCATCGTTCTGGCCCTTTTCGCCCACCCCCCAGGCGCGAAAGATGGTGTTGGCGACGTCTTCGATGGGTTCGCCTTCGAGCGAGGGGATGGTGACGATGGCCATTTGCGCGCCAGTCGCCTGTTGCACGCTGGCGGCATAGGTTTCGATCTGGCTTCTGCTGGCGGCGTCGATGACGTTGGCGAAGTCGCTGACGTAGCCTTCGGGTTTGGGGTAGCGCGCTTTCCAGTCGACCGCCCAGCCGAGGGAGGCGCCCAGCGCGAGCACGACGCCCAGCCGCAACCGCTTATTCATGTTGAGCTTTCAGTTTACTATGGAGCGGCGCCTGGATTCGCCCTCCAGCGGTTTGCTAAAATAGCGTTGTCACATTCATTGGGACGTCGTCTAACGGTAAGACTGCAGACTCTGGATCTGCGTATCGGGGTT
>CAZARO010001061.1:0-2688 GCA_964487165.1 uncultured Solibacteraceae bacterium
GAATGGTAAGGCTCTCCCGGCGCCCGAGACTTGACCGTGGACAACCCGGTGGCCTTCATTGGCGCCGGCATGATCGGAAATGGCGCCTTCGCGATGACGCTGAATAACCTCATCGAAGGAGGCATCTTCACTTATCGTGGCGAGGAAACCATCAGCGGCCGGTCGGCTGTCAAATATGACTTTCGCCTGCCGCGCCTCATGAAGCCGCTTACCATTTCCATCCCGGGCGGCCGCGGGACGGTCGGCGAAGAAGGTTCGCTCTGGGCCGATAAGGAGTCCCTGGATCTCATCCGGGTGGAATCCCGCGCCGCTGAGATTCCCGCCGATCTGCCGCTCGAAGAGTCCAGCGAAAACGTGGACTACGCCCGTATGCGGATCGGCGAATACGACGTGATGCTGGCCCAACAGGCCGATTCGCACATGCTGGCATCCAACGGGGTGGCGAGCTTCAACCGCCTGGAATTCACGCATTGCCGGGCGTATTCCGCGAGCAGCAACATCACCTTCGATTCCAAACCGGCCGTATCGGCCGAGCCGGTATTGCCGGCATCCCTCCCTTCCCCGGCAGCCACCGGGCTGGCCATTCCGGCATTGTTGCAAGTGTCCGTGCAACTCACCACGCCGGTCTCGGACAAGGACCCGGTGGGCACGCTGATCGAGGGCGAGGTCTCCGGCGACGTGGCGCAGAGGGGGAAAATCGTGATCCCCGATGGCTCCGCGGTGCACGGGCGCATTCGGCGCCTGGAGCGATCACCCGGCGATGAGGCTTTCATCGTGGGGCTGGAGTTTACGGAAGTGGAACTGCACGGCGGACCGGTGCCGTTTTATGCCGACCTTCTCAGCATCGATAAGAACCCGCTCATCCAGCCGGAGCTTTTGCGGCGGGTTTTCGTCCCCGGAAGGTCTGGAGCCGAGGACGCGAAGGAGACCGTCACGCTGCCGGAACTTCCCGGCGTAGCTTCCTTCTTTGTAAAAGGCACCAGCTTTACGCTTCCCAGCGGGCTCCATACGGTGTGGAGAACACGCGGGCCGATTCGATAAGTGAGTCTCGGGTAATCCGTGGGGCAGGATGGCATCCTGCGGCCGAGTGGCACTCGGCCTTCCGATGTGTCGAATGCGCCCGGCCCACGCACAGGCCCGCGCCCAGGAACCACGGTCCGGCAGGCGGGTTACCCCTCTGGGTCCCGCAGGATATCATCCCGCCCCACAGAAACCCGCAGGCTGCCCAAAACCAGCGGTTCCCACGGCGCTCCGCGCAGCCCGCCAACAGGATGGCGCCCATGGAGAGTGCCCTGCTGTCCTCACTTCTTGGGCGGATCCAGTATGTCCGGAATCTGCGACTGCCGTTCCACGCGGCCGTTCAGCCCTTCCTCGAGGGAAATATTGTTCTTCTCCAGCGTCTCTCCCAGCACCTGGTCGAGCGACGTGCGGGCGTGCGCGTAAGCGGACAGGGCGTTCACTTCGGAGATCTGCGCGTTCACCAGCGAGCGTTGATCGGCCATCACTGCATCGAAGCTCGTGTTCTTGCCGCCGGATTCGAAATGCTGCTCGTCGGACGCCAGCAATTCCTCCTGCAGGAGTCGCGTCTGGCGGGCGGTATCGTAGTGCGCGTGCGCCTGGCGGACCGCGGCCACGCGTGCCGCTACCTCCACCACGATGGCATTGACATCCCGTTGGCTCGATACCTGCGATTGGCGATGCTGCAGTTGATCGATGCCGTAGTCGGCCTGTGCGAAGCGGTTGCCGAAGGGTATCGAAAAACCGACCGCCCCTGTGTAATTGGCGAAATCGTGCTGAAACACCTGCTGGAAGGAACGGGCGTACCCACCCACGAAACTGGCATTCGGCGGGACCGGTTGGCCGTTTTCAAGTACCGTGTGGCCCACTCCGTTCACGCCGCGGTCATAGGTCTGAAATTGTGTATTCAAGGTGGGGAGAAGCGGGTTAGTGGTGCCGGCGAGGTTGATCTCGTCGGTCTGGTCGCGGTAGTTGGAAACGGCGACGTCCGGCCGCTTGGCCATGGCAGTCTTCACCAGTTCGCGCAAAGGCGGCAGGTCGTCCGTCTCCGGAATTTGCATGCGATCCACCAGGACGATGCCGGCGGCTTCCAGCGCGGGATCTTCGGTGTGACTGATGGCCTCTTTCATCAACACCTCCTGCTGGCGCACGTTGGACTGCGCGATCTGGAGTTCCTGGCGGCGTTGGGAAACTTCCGCCTCCGCGGGCGGCAACTGGATCGCCGGGATGGCTTCGGCGGCGATTTCCTTGCGGGTATCGTCGTAAAATCTCTGCGCGATCTCGAGAGCGCGCTGGCGGGCCTTCAACTCGTCCCCGGCCGCCGCCAATGTGTAATACAGATTCAGCACGCTGGCCGCCAGGTCGAGCAATTGCCCGCGGAATGCTTCGCGCGCCGCGGTGACGTTGATGCGGCCCACCCGAATGGTGCGGTTGTTCAGGCTCACCCCGAAGTTTTGCAGCAGCGGCTGCTTAAAGATGATATCCATGCGGGCTTCCGATGAGGGGTTGACGAAATCGCCGGGAGCATTCTCGCCAAGAGTCTGTTGATACTCGCGGTAGGAAATTGACCCGCCGGTAATTAAGCCTTGGGTTAGCTGGGTGTTGTAGGTGTGGTTGAACTGCACCAGCGAGTCCGTCTGGGCCAGGATGGTGTTGGGCTCAGGTATCGTG
>CAZARO010001062.1:0-2687 GCA_964487165.1 uncultured Solibacteraceae bacterium
GTCAATTACTTTAAGCAGGTCTTCGACGACGCCAACCACGGCTTTAATATGGCTTCCGTGGGGATGAACACCGGCGTGACCGATCCGTCGGATTATGGCTCCCCGAATATCGGTATTGCCGGCTTCGACTCCACCGGCCTGACGCCCCCCTTGGGCCGCATCGACACCACCGGCCACATCGACCAGACTTTCACTTACACGGTGGGATCGCACGAATTCCGTTTCGGCGGCGACTACCGCTATTCCCGCCTCGACGTGTATTACGATGCCGATGCGCCCGGCGCTTTCACCTTCGACGGCACGCAGGGGCCGTTTGCCGCCACCTGCCCGCAGGACACTTGGGAAGTGGGTGGAGCCTGCCCCTCGGCCGCGGCGGGTTCCCCCAATCCGAACCTCGATTCGCTGGCGGATTTCCTTGCCGGCCGCGTCGGCATAGCGCATGCCAGCATCGCCTACGGCGCCCAGCAGCGAATCTACAATCTCCAAGGAGCTTCCGTTTTCGCCCAGGACAGCTGGAAAGTAACTCCCAAGCTGACCCTGAATTATGGATTGAACTGGGTCTATCAGAGCCCCATTTCGAATCCTAAAGACCTGATTTCGACCTTCATCCCGGCCGACGGCGGCATCACCTACGTGGGAACGCACGGACTGAACACGCTGTGGCCCCGCGACCTGCACGATTTCGCTCCGCGCTTCGGATTTGCGTTCCAGCCGAAGGCGGGTGGCAAGCTGGTAATCCGCGGCGGCTGGGGCATGTACTACCAGATTCCCAACATCGCTTACTTCGGCAACAGCTCGGCAGCCAACGGCGCCGCCACGGGGATCAACGAGAACATCGGCGGACCCGCGCCGGTGTTGACGGTGGTCAATCAGTCGCCCATCACTCTGGTCTCCGGTGCTCCCATCTTCGCGGGAAGCTCGGCCACCGGCCCTTACGGTGGATTTTCGGTGAGCCAGCACTTTGTCGACGGCTATAGCTTCAATACGCATGTCAACGCGCAGTATCAGCTGGCTAAGGGCGTGGTGGGCGAGATTGGATATTCCGGCAGTTTGAGCCGCCACTTACCGGACACACTGGACATCAACCAGATCCCCATCGGGTCTCCGGAAGCGGTCACGTCGCGGCCGTTTTACAATCAGTTTCCCAACCTAGCCGCCATTAATGAAGTCCAGTCCGTGGGCAACGGCCATTACAACGCCCTGATCGGGTCGCTGCGCAGTAACAATTTCCACGGCATCACCACTAAGCTCAGTTACACGCTGGGTCACTCCTTCGACGACCTGTCTTACGCGCGCGGCATCATTCCGCAGAATAGCTATTGCCTGAGGTGCGATTACGGCAATTCGGATTTCGACGTGCGCAACTCGTTCTCCCTGTTTGTGACTTACGCGTTCCCTCAGCCCTCGGCTCACCAGGCGCTTTTGGGCGGCTGGCAGGTGAACTCCCTGCTCTCTTTCTTCACCGGCACACCGTTTACGGTCTATTCCGGCAACGATTCGAGCGGCACCTCGGAATTCACCGACCGCGCAAACGTCATCGGCAATCCCTTCTCGGATGTGCCCGCCTCCGACCGCGCCACCAGCACCTATTACTGGTTCAATCCGGCGGCGTTCGGGCTCCCGGCCCAAGGCACTTACGGGAACGAATCGCGCAATGAGTTTTACGGGCCGCCCACGCACCAGATCGACCTGTCGGTGTTCAAGAACTTCAAGGTCACCGAGCACCTGGTGGCGCAGTTCCGGGCGGAGATCTTCAACATCTTTAATTTCGTGAACTACTCCGGGGCGGCCAACAATGCTTCCGGCAGTAACCTGGGACAAGTGGGCTCGACATATGACGTGTCGTTCGGCGCGCCGGGGATCGGCCCGGGCGCTCCCCGCAACGTGCAACTGGCGGTGAAGCTGCTCTGGTAAACGAGGACTGAATCGGGACACGCCCCTGTGTTCTTCCGCTACGAAGCGCGCGGCGGCGAACGGCCCATCGGATTTCGAATCAGCATACGCCGGATGGCAGCCATCCTGCTGTTGCCTGAGGCATGCGGAAGTTTCGATTGCTGCTTCTGGTGTCGGCTTTCCCGCTCATGGCCTTCAGTCAGGAAGCGGAGCGCAGTACGGTTACGGTCGGAGTCGGAGGAGGATTTCCTGCCGGCGGCACTGGGATCTACGGGATTCCCAATAGCGCGGCGTTCTCCGCGAGCTACGATTTTCGCCTATTGAAATATCTGGCGCCCGAAGTCGCCGTGGTCAATACCATTCCGAATGTGAATTACGGCGGCGAATACGGGCCGGTCATATCCCGCGAGCGGATCACGCTGCTCTCGTTCGGCCCGCGAGGGATCTTGCCGCTCATGCACGGACGCCTGGAGTTATTTGCCGGAGTGGGCGCCGCTCACCTGTGGAGTACCGACCTCGAATTGACGGTGCTCGGATATGAGGCTCCGAGGTGGTTTCTGCAATTGAGCGGAGGCGGCCGCGTGGCCATCGACCATCATCATCGATTCTGGGTCGGCCCCACCGTTCGGTTCACGCGCGACGGCGGGCGTCCGACGGAAGAGTGGGTTGCGCTCACCGGCGATTTCGGCTTTCGTTTTTGACCCGGAGGCGAAGCTTCCGGCTGGGGCTTTGGCCTTTTCGTGGGGCAGGCAATCGTGCCTGCAGGCGGCCTTTCAGGCCGCCGCTGAATCTAA
>CAZARO010001063.1:0-2685 GCA_964487165.1 uncultured Solibacteraceae bacterium
CGATCACGCGCCCCAGGTACATGGTTTAATCCAGGTGCACTTCGTCGACGATGCCGACGATGGCGCTGTCTATGGGAATATCCTTGCAGCCCTCGGCCATGCGGGCGGAACTTCCGGCCACAGCGATCACCCGCTCGCGAAACCCGGCGCTCACGGTATCCACGGAAACCACGTACCCGGCTTCATCCTTGCCGTCCGGCGAGACGGGCTTGAGGATGAGCAATTTCTTGCCTTCGAGGCGAGGATCTTTCCGGGTAGCGACAACCGTGCCTACGACGCGGGCGAGAATCATGGCGGCCCCGGCTCCTCTACTTGCCGGCCGACTGCGCCTGAGACTTGCCGATGGGCAGAATGTCTTCCAGGCTGGAATGAGGGCGCGGGATCACGTGCACCGCGATGAGTTCGCCCACACGGCGCGCCGCGGCCGCGCCGGCATCGGTGGCCGCGCGGACCGCCGCCACATCGCCGCGCACCATGGCGGTGACGTAGCCCGAGCCGATCTTCTCCCAGCCGACCAGGTTCACTTTGGCGGCCTTCACCATGGCGTCCGCGGCTTCGATCATGGCCACCAGACCGCGAGTTTCGATCATTCCTAGCGCTTCGCCCATCTTATGCTCTCCCGACTAATCTCATCCGCGCGCTTTGAGGGCCTCATCCACCAGGCCGATCAACTCCGCGCGCGTCACATAAAACCGTTGTTCCTGGCCGCACACGTCTTCGGCCGCCACCGGGCAACCGGGTTCTCCGCTGTTGCGGGCTTTCACGCCGTAGCGGGTACGCGAATCCAGCAACTTATCCACTTCCTCGCGGGGCAGCACCTTGGGGCCGCCGAGCAGTTCCGCCACCAACTGGATGCGCGCGAAATGCTCCATGGTTTCCATACGGAAGTAGGCCTTGAAAACATCTTCGCCGTAACACACCGCGCCGTGATTGGCCATCATGAGCGCGTCGTACTTGGGAATCAGCGGCAGCATGGGTTCGGTGAGCGCCGCGGTGCCGGGCAAGCCGTACGCGGCCAGCGGCACGCATCCCAGCCCGATGACTACTTCCGGCAGCAGGGCCAGATTGAGCGTTCGTCCGGCAGTGGCGAAACCGGTCGCCACGGGAGGGTGGGCATGCACCACGGCGCGGATATCGGGCCGCATCTCATAAACCGTCAGGTGCATGGCGATTTCGCTGGTACGCTCGGCGCGCCCCGAAATCTTGTTGCCTTTCATGTCCACGATGATGAGGTCATCGGCGTGCATCATCCCTTTGGACACACCCGTAGGGGTGGCGAGAATGCGCTCCGCGTCCATCCGGATGGTGATATTGCCGTCGTTGGCCGCTACCCATCCCTTTTGGAATACCACCCTGCCGATCTGGCAGATGTCCTCGCGATACTCGCGCTCCGTTTTTACCATTTGCGGGAATTTCGATTGTAGCAAAGATGGTGTAGCGGCTCGGGATCGAAGAAGATATTCACCACGGAGACACGGAGACACAGAGAAAACAAAAGTCAGAGGCAAGACTTTTGACTTTGATTGTCTTTCTCCGTGTCCCTCCGTGCCTCTGTGGTGAACTTCCTGTCCGCGCCCTCAATAAATCTTCGCGTCCCCTGGAGGCCGAGTCTTCCAGCGGCGATGGATCCACAACCACTGGTCGGGGTACTGGCGAATCGCCCGCTCCAGTTCGCTCTGCACCGCCTGAGTATCACGGGCCGCGTCGCCGGTGATTTCGAGCGGCGGACGGAATCGCAACACGTAGCGCTTTTCGGCCTCCTCCCACACCGCGAACCCGGGGATCACGGCGGCGCCGCTGCGTGCTGCCAGCTTCGCGAATCCTACGCCCGCGCACGCCTTCACGCCGAAGAAGTCCACGAAGACGCCCGCGTCCGCGGCGGAATTCTGATCCACCAGAATGCCCACCGCGCGATTCGCCGCCAGCGCCTTCAGAATCGCGCGCGCGTACTCCTGCTTGCCGATGGTGCGATTGCCGGAAAGTCCTCGCCGCCGCTCTACCGCCGCGTCGATCCAGGGATTATCGAGCGGCCGCACCACCACGTCCATGGGCGCGGCCAGCAGCGCGTGGGCGTAGGCGCTCAACTCCCAGTTCCCCAAATGTGCGGTAGCGAACAGTACGCCGCGGCCCTGCCGCATGGCTGCTTCCACGTATTCCAGGCCCTCGCAGCGGATCCACTCCTTCACGGTATCGCCGCGGATGGCGGGGAATTTCGCGAACGCCACCAGCACGCGCGCAATGGAGCGGAACACTCCGTCGACAATCTCCCGATGCCGCGCCGCTCCGAGTTCCGGCAGCGCCAGCGCCAGATTCCGGTACGCGATACGCCGCAGCCGCGGCAGCGCGCGATCCAGCAGCCGCGCGTAGACCCGCGCCAGGCGATCCGCCAGCGCCCGCGGAGCGAACTCAAGCGTCTTCAGGACCACCAGCGCGGCGCCATATTCAGTCCCGTTTCGAATGGCCGATCGCGTCCGCATGCCCACTCTACGCTATCATGATAAAATTCGATATGATCCAAGACGATCTCACCGAAGGCCTCACTTTCGACGATGTTTTGCTCGAGCCGGCCTTCAGCGAAGTGTTGCCTTCCGAAGCCGACACCCGCGCCTGTCTCACGCGCGATATTGCCCTGAACGTCCCCATTGTTTCGGCCGCCATGGATACCGTGACGGAATCGCACCTGGC
>CAZARO010001064.1:0-2682 GCA_964487165.1 uncultured Solibacteraceae bacterium
GTTGGACGCGCGAGGAACTGATCGGCCACTCCGTCGCCGAGTTTATGGGTCCCGAAGACCGCCCCCGCGTTGTGAAGCTGCTCGCTGCTCTGCGGTCGGACACCGCCCCTTCGCACTGGACTGCGGAGCCTGCCATCTTGGCCAAGAACGGCAAATTGCGCCGCTTTCAGGCTTACTCCCTCGTGCTGCGCGACGCCCTCGGCAAGCCCGCCGGCGTGGCCAACATCGGCGCCGATATCACCGACCAGCGCGCCCTCCAGGAGCAGTACCTGCAGGCCCAGAAAATGGAGGGACTCGGCCGCCTGGCCGGCGGCGTGGCGCACGACTTCAATAACTTACTGACGGTGATCAACGGTTACAGCGAGATCGTGTTTCGCAAATTGAAGGAAGACGACCCGCTGCGCTCCAGCGCCGACCAGGTGCGCAAAGCCGGCGCGCGCGCGGCCGATCTCACGCGGCAATTGCTGGCCTTCAGCCGCAAGCAGATGATCCAGCCCAAGCCGCTCGATCTGAACCTGGTGGTAACGGAGTCTGAGGCCATGTGGGGGCGCCTGCTCGCCACGGACGTCCAACTGGTCATCCGCAGGAGTCCGTCATTGGGGCTGGTGATGGCGGATGCGGGGCAGATCCACCAGGTGCTCATGAACCTGGTGGTGAACGCGCGCGACGCCATGGCGGAGGGCGGCACGCTGTCGATCGAGACTGCCAATTTCGAAGTCGACGCGGCCTATGCGGCAGCGAATCCGGAGGCGGTGGAAGGCGCGCACGCGATGCTGGCGGTCTCCGACAGCGGAGTGGGCATGGATGACGAGACGCGGCGGCGGATCTTCGAGCCGTTCTTTACCACCAAACCCCCGGGGAAAGGAAGCGGGTTGGGATTGGCCACCGCTTTCGGCATCGTGAAGCAAAGCCACGGCTGGATCGATGTGTCGAGCGAGCCCGGCGCGGGGAGCGTTTTCAAGGTCTACCTTCCGCGCATTCAATCGCCGGAATCCACGGCCAACGTGCCGTCCCCGATTGGTGCCGGCGCTCGTTGCTCGGAGACGATTCTGCTGGTGGAAGACGAAGAGGAGGTCCGCCGCCTGGCGAAGAGCATCCTGGAGGAATTCGGGTATCGCGTGCTGGTGGCCGCCAGCGCGCCCGCGGCCCTGGCAGCGGCGGAGAGTCATTCCGGCCCCATCCATCTTCTGTTGACGGATGCAGTGTTGCCCGGTATGAGCAGCCGCGAACTGGCCAGCCGCCTGATCGCCCGGCGGCCGGAAATTCGCGTGCTCTTCACTTCGGGGTACGCACAGGACGCGGCGGCGCTGCGCGCCAATCTCGATCCGGGCACCGCTTTCCTGGCGAAGCCTTACCTGCCGGATGCGATGGCGGCCAAGGTTCGAGAACTGCTCGACGGCCCGCGTCCGGCGTGAGTGTGGCACCGGCTTTTGAGCCGTCAGAACAGATCTGGATGCGTTCCCATCGCCACGTTGAGGACGCTGCAGGAGGTCTTCGCGGAATGAGGCCGTCCGCGACATCGAGTAAAATCAGCAGAGGCGATTTGTGCCGGGAGCGAGGGGATGTTTTTCCGCAAGAAAGAAGACCTGCAGCAGCTGAACCTGGAAGTTCCGAAACCAGCGCCTGCCCGGCCACCTGCCGCGCCGCCGGCGCCGAATCCGCTTACCCAAAACGTCGATCCGGCAAGATTGGAAGCGGTTAACCAGCGGGCGAAGGAGATTCTGGACTCGGGCCGGATCCCGGAATGGTTGTTTGTTTGCCGAGTGAACAACGGCCTGCTCACCTTCAAGCCCGCCGCCGACCAGAAGCCGGTGATGCTGCTCTTCTCCAGCCCCTTTGCCGTGCTCGATTATCTCCGCGCCACGGGCACTGCGGGCGCGGTGGGGCAACTTAAGGTGGAGAAGTTGCCGGAAGCCGCGCAATCGTGGCTCTCACTCGGACTCCAGGCTGCCGTATTGGATCGCTGCCCGCGATGCCCTCAATTCCTTTCGATCAACCTCGCGAGCATGACGAAATGGAACACGGAGGATTTCGCCAAAGTTTGGGCCCACTTTCGCGCCACCCGCATGGTTCTCAGCGAGATCCGGGTTCGATCGGCGATGAGTCACCTGGCGGCCGGCTCTCACGCTGCCGCTCGCAGTGACTTGGAGTACATTCGGGACCACTTCGATTGCGGTATTCCCTATCTTCACCAGATGATCGGGCTGGTTGCCGGCATCCAGCAGGACGAGTCGGCAAAGGCCAACGCGATCGAGAGGCTGAAGGAATTCGGACCGCAGTTCCAAGGTCCGCTGGAATTTTCTCCGCAATTAATGGCCACCGCAACGGCGGGCCTGATGGCGAGTTTCGGAATGGTTCCCCGCACACCGGGTCAAAGCGATCCGGCATCGTAGGCCGCGTGTCGATCCGAAGACCCTGCGCGCTACTCCCAGGGCAAATATGCCGCGCCGAACAGCCCCGCTTCGTTGCCCAGCGTGGCCTTTTCGATGGCCGGCTTGGTGGCGCGGTAGGTGAACGAGCGCTGCTCCACCACGCGCAGCATATCCGGCGCGAACAGGTCCCAGGCCGGCAGCGGACCGCCGCTCAGCAGATACAGCGGGAAGTTGAAAGTATTCACCAGCGTGGCCAGCGCGATGCCCAGCGCCTCGCCCATCGATTTCCAGATGGCGCGCGCCTTGTCGC
>CAZARO010001065.1:0-776 GCA_964487165.1 uncultured Solibacteraceae bacterium
AAGCTCCCCAATCGCGCGGATCGTGCGTCACGGCGTAACGCCCCACGTCCGGATCCGGCTTGTCCGTACCCACGCCGCTATTGGTATAAGCGTTCAGGGTGAAGTTGGCGCCCTGATGACAGTGGTCGCACGATGCTCTATCGAAGAACACCGACATGCCGCGCACCTGCTCGGCAGTCAGCGCCGACTTCATGCCGCGCTTATAGCGATCGTAAGGCGAATCGCCGGAGAGTACGGTCCGTTCGAAGCAGGCAATGGCCATGGTCACCCGCCCGATGTCCACGGTATCGCTGCCGAAGGCCCGCGCGAACATAGTGCGGTATCCCGCGATGGCGCGCACCGCCGCCACGATGCCCTCGCGGGTGTTTCCCATCTCGATGGGGCTCTCCATGGGGACCAGGGCTTGCTCTTCCAGCGTGGCGGCGCGCCCATCCCAAAGCTGCGCCACCGAATAGGCCCGATTCACGATGGTCGGCGCACTGCGCGTGCCCTTCTGCCCGCGGATTCCCGTGGACAATGCGGCGCCATCGGTGAAGCCGTAGCGAGGATCGTGGCAGGAGGCGCAGGAGACCGTCGCATCGGCCGACAGGCGCCGGTCGAAGTACAAATAGCGGCCCAGGTCCGCCTTCTCGGGAGAGTAGGGATTGTCCGCCGGCCAGACGATCGGCGGAAGGCCGGCCGGTACTCGCGGTGGGCTGGAATTGTCGGCGGCGAAGGACAAAGCAAGAATGGCCGGAAGCGCGCACGCTCCGGCCATGGTCTTGCGATTCATCCTC
>CAZARO010001065.1:786-2680 GCA_964487165.1 uncultured Solibacteraceae bacterium
TGAGACCCTGCACGTAAATACCGTGGTAGGCGCCTACCGACGCTTCCGTGCCGCTTACTTCCACGATGTGGCCCATGTGCTCGGAGGCCGAAGCCTTCGCGTCCACGCCACCGTCGCGCCGCGGATCGTGCTCCTCGGGCATCAGCAGGTAAAGCTCGCCCTTCTCGGTCAGCAGCCCGATAGGCTGGCCGTTCTGCACGCATTTCTGGCCGCAGGAGCGATGCTTTTCACCGTGCTTGCCGAGTTGCAGATAGCACGAAAAGTCGACAATCTCGCCCACTAACGTGATCGGCTTGCCGGGCTGCGGCTTTTGATCCACGCCCGCCGCCGTGGTGGTGGCCGTCCAAGGCGCCGCCGGCTTGCTGCCGATGGTGGCCGCCGGATGGTCCCAGGTGCCCGTGCTCACCGCCATCTCGGGATGAAGAATCTGCGCGGACAGGGCCACCGCAGCCAGAATGACAACCGACACTGCCATGATCTTGAATTTCACGAATACCCTCCGTTCTCCAAAAGGGTATCACAACCGGTCCGCGCCGGAATCAATGCCGGGTTACAACCTGTGCGGATTCGTGCCGGACGCGCTCCAGTTCCGCCTGCGCGGCGGGCATGGTGCGGGCCGCCTGTTCCAGATGCTGGAACCCCTCGGCTTGCGTGCGCCGGTCCAGCACCAGGAACGTACCCAGCAGATAGTGCGCCGGGGCCGACGATGGGTCCAGCCGCAGGGCCTCGCGGGCCGAGCGTGTCCCGTCCGCAAAACGACGCAGGCAATATTGTGCGAAAGCCATGTCGCCGTATAGCATGGCGGTAGGCTTGGAAATCTCGCTGGCGTGCGTCAGTTCCTGGAGCGCCTCTTCGTAGCGCTTGAGGAGGATGTGCTCTGCCGCCAGATTGACCCAGGCGGCGCCGTATTCGGGCGAAAGGCGGACGGCCTTTTCCAGTTGCTCGACAGCTTTCTCGTGCGCGCCAGCCGCGGAGAATTTCTGCGCCGCCACGAAGGCCTTAAAGGCCTTTGGGGTGGGCGGGTGCAGGAGGTCCTGCGCCGAAACTGTCGCCCCGGCCGGCCGCTCGTTTTCGGGCAGCTTCACTACCACTTGAATCGGCGGCGCTTGTTCGCGCACCGTAAGCAACTCTTCATGAATGGGCCGATTGGCTTCGTCCAAAACCATCAGGCGATATTCGCCGAGCGGCACGTGACGAAATTCAAACCTGCCGTCGGTGCCCACATATTCCTCCCCTACGGTTCGGCCGCCGCGCAAGTCGGTCAGCGTCACCTCACTACGAATAACGGTGAGGGAATCCAGGTGCAATTCGCCCTTTACCGAATCGGCTTCCGAAGCTTGTCCCCAGGCGCTGCCGCAAAAGCACAGCACCGCAACGGCCGTCGAGAACCATACGCGCTGGTTGTCCACAATTCTCCTCCGCGATTTTTTTATGAGTGGAAATCGGCGGCGACACTCCGCCGGCAGGAACAGCAGGTACGTGGTCGGGAAGGACGGGGGCGACTGGGAAAACTCGGGATTACTCGAGCGTTTTGTTCTGGCGATGCAGTTCTTCCGCCAGGATGATAGCCTCGGCCAGTTCCCGTATGGGACGGCGCAATCGCCGGCTCTGGTTGCGGAGGCGCAGGTACGCTTCTTCTTCGGTGATGCTGTGGTTCTGTTGCAGGATTCCTTTGGCGCGCTCCATCAATTTGCGGGTTTCGAGCTCGCGCTTCATTTCCTGCGTTTCTTCCAGCAGGCGGGCGTTTTCCTCTTCCAGCAGCGACTTGGAAATGGTCACGCCGAGTTGCTCGCCAATGAAAATCAAAGTGCTGATTTCCTCGCTGCTATGATCGTGCGAGCTGCGATGGTGTACATTGATGACGCCGATCAGCTCTCCGCCGCTGACAATCGGC
>CAZARO010001066.1:0-2679 GCA_964487165.1 uncultured Solibacteraceae bacterium
AACGGCATCCCCGCCGGTTCGCGCGCCTCCAAACCGACCGGCTTCCTGAAGGCGCACGAAGTGGATGAAGCGCACGTCTCGAAAGCGCGCGCGCTGCAGGAACTAGCCCGTGAGCGGGGACAATCGCTGGCGCAGATGGCGCTCGCGTGGGTGCTACGCGATGGCGTGATCGCCAGTGTGCTCATCGGCGCAAGCAGTGTGGAGCAAGTGGAGCAGAATGTCGCCGCGCTGGGGAAGCTGGAGTTCTCGGGCGAAGAACTGGCGCGGATCGATAAGATTCTGGGATAGAGGGCGATTCTTAACTTGGCTTACGGATGAGCTCGCCAATCGCGCTCACCAGCTTGTCGATGCGCTCGTCGATCTCCCTCGCGCGCTTGCGGTCTTCTGCCGATTCCTTTTCCCACCGCGCCATCGCGCGATCGTGCTCCTGGAGCCACTCGCCGTGGCCTTTGATCAGTTCCGCTTGTCGCGCTTGAATTCCCGCCACTACGGTAAGAGTGTCTTGCAGTTCTTTGATGGTCTGCTGCATATCA
The DNA here is from genome assembly GCA_964487165.1 of uncultured Solibacteraceae bacterium. Classification (GTDB taxonomy): domain Bacteria; phylum Acidobacteriota; class Terriglobia; order Bryobacterales; family Bryobacteraceae; genus PALSA-129. The sequence continues at coordinate 534 of CAZARO010001066.1, forward strand.
GGCATCTTCGTTTCCTTCCAGGGACTGCCGCTGGGCGGACGGCTTGACTCACAGCTTAATTATAAATCCTTCAAAAACTCCGCCGGACTCACCCAGCCTCCGCTTTCCTCCGCGCGGACAATCGCGTCGATCACCGCCATATTGCGGATGGAATCTTCCAGCGGTACCGGCGGCGCGCCGCCTTCCCGTATGGCCTGCGAGAAGCGTTCGCCCTGCAGCGTGTAGTGGTCGCAGGCCGCGAATTCCTCGACCACCGCGCCGCCGCCGCTTAAATCGCGGCCGTCATCGATGGTGATTCGCGATGTCCCGCCGGGCGCCGCGTTGAACGGAATCTCCGGCGCGATGAACCCCTTGGTGCCGTAAAAGCGCATCGACTGGTGCGCCGCCAACTGCATGCTGCAGGTGAAAATGCAGGTCCCCGACGGGAATTCCAGAATCGCCGAGGTCAGCACGTCTACCCCGGTCAGGCCGGCGTCGCGGATCATCGTGCTGGCCACGCGCAGCGGCTCCTCGCCGAACACCATGCGCGCCGTCTTGATGGGGTAGCACCCGATGTCCATCAACCCACCGCCGCCGTACGCCAGGATATTGCGGACGTTCGCGGGGTCGGTATTGTAATAGCCGAAGGCTCCGATGGCGCTCCGCAATTGGCCGATCCGCCCACTGCGCACCAGTTCCACGATGCGGGCCCACTGCGGATGGGTCTGCACCATGAAGGCTTCCCCGATGACCACTCCCGTGCGGTCTCGCACGGCCATCAGCTGGCGCACTTCCGCGGCATTCATACCGATGGGTTTCTCGCACAGCACGTGCTTCCCCGCCTCCGCGGCGCGGATGGACCACGGGATGTGCAGATGATTGGGAAGCGGGTTGTAGACGGCTTCGATTTCGGGATCGGCCAGCATCTCCTCATATGAGCCGTAGGCCTTCGGGATGCCGAGCTCGCTGGCCGCGGTTTGCCCCTTGGCCAGGTCGCGGGAAGCGATCGCCGTCACCTCGCACAGGCCGCTTTTTTGCATGCCCGGGATCACGCGCTGCCGGGCGATCTTGGCAGCCCCCAGAATACCCCATTTGACTTTGCGCATAGATACCGCATTTTACAACCGCTCGGGCACAGTTGGCGCGCCTGGCACTTTCTTTCGCCTCGCCTCCCGCTCGCCCCCGCATCGTGCCACACTAAGCGATATGAAGCGATTCGCCACGATCCTGCTGGCGGGCTCCGTTTGCCTGCTGCTTGCGCTCGCGCAAAACACTCCGTCCCCGTTTGCCGGACGGTGGGATTTTAATACCGCTCCCGGAAGCGCCAATTGGCTCGGCATCACCGAAAAAGCCGGCACCCTCGAAATCTGGTTCCAACCCACCGGCGGCCATGTTCGCCAGATCAAGACGTTCAAGCTCGATGGGTCGCACCTCACACTGAATATCGACCCTCCCACCACTAAGAATCCGGCCCTGACCTGGGATCTCGACGCCGCCGCCGGCAAGTTGACCGGCACGCAGAAACGCGGCAGCGAAACGATCGCCCTGACCGGCGTGCCCGCGCCCGCGCTCAAACGCAATCCGCCCGCCGCGTGGACCGATCCGGAGCCGCTCTTTAACGGCAAGGATCTTACCGGATGGGAGCCCACCGACCCCGCTCACAACAACTGGGGTGTCGAAAATGGGGAGCTCGTGAACAAGGCCCATGGCGCCAATTTGCTGGGCACACGGAAATTCGACGATTTCAAGCTGCACATCGAATTCAACTGTCCCGATGACGGCAATAGCGGTGTCTACTTGCGCGGCCGTTACGAAGTGCAGGTCGAATACGAAGGGATCGACAAGAATCCTCCCGAGCGCCGCATGGGCTCAGTCTACGGTTTTCTGACCCCGGCGGTCGCCGTGCCGCGCAACCCCGGCACCTGGGAAAGCTTCGACGTCACCCTGGTGGGCCGTAACGTTACCGTCATCCATAACGGCATGCTAACCATCGACCGCAAGGAAATCCCTGGCATCACGGGCGGCGCGCTGGATGCCAACGAAGGCCAACCGGGCCCCATTTACATCCAGGGCGACCACACCGGCGGCCTGCGGTTCCGCAATATTCGAATTTCGGTTCCGAAGCGGTAAATGTCCCTGCTGCGCCGGTGCAAATCGGCGCGCAGGG
>CAZARO010001067.1:0-2674 GCA_964487165.1 uncultured Solibacteraceae bacterium
GCCAGTTTCTTGGTAGCCGGCAGCCAGCCTTGGAACCACTCCCGGAATTGCTCCAGGCACCGCTGCTTGCCGGGCGAGAGCGGAACTGGCAGAGGTCCCGTCTGAATTCCGCGCGCCGCAACCGCCGTCTTCACCCCCACCGGCAGCGGAAACCGTGCCAGCCATTCCAACAGCTCCTGGCGCATATTCTCCAGCCGCGCGATGCGGGTGAAATCGCCGGCGACGATGGCCGCGTCCAGCGCCATGGTCAATTCCGGCGCCGCGCAAGCCGCCGCCGAGATCACCCCCAGCCCCACGGAGCGGGCCCGTACCAGCAGGCGGTCGTCACCCGCCAGAACCGTCCGGCCAGCCGCGCAGGCGCCCAGCCGATCGAGCGATTCCGCCGCGCCGCTGCCGTCCTCAATGCCCGCGAAGCGGCCCGATTCGAGCAGCCTGCAGGCCGTTTCCAGGGCAACTTCACCGCTTACGAACAATGCCGTGCCGGAGCCCATTTGTGCCGCAAATTGCGTATAGAACTCGAGGATGTCGTCCTCATCGTAGTGGTAGTAGAGCGGCGGCGGCACCAGCAAAGCGGACACACCCGCGGCCCGCGCCTCGCGCGCCAGTTCGAGCGAGTGGTCGAGCGTGGCGCTGCCCACGCCGGCCAGCACCGGAACGCGGCTGCGTTTGACCGCCAGGTAGGTGAGCCGCGCCCGCTCATCTACCGCCAGCGCCGGATACTCACCCCAGGCCGTAAACAGAGCGATTCCGCCCACGCGGGCGGAGCAGAGGTAATCGACGATCTCGAAGACAGCGCCGAAATTGATGTCGCCCGTCTTGCCGCGCGGAGTAATAGCCGCCGCGTGAACGCCCTGCAGTCCGGAGATTGTCGGAAGCGCCTTCACCTCGAAACCCGTCAATCATTATATGCAGCGGCGCCGCCCGGCGTGTCTCCCGCTATTAACTTTCGGGTAGCTAACCAGTACTTAACCAGTACCAGTGCCTCTTATGGCGCGCCCGCCGGATCGGGTCAAATGGTGTCAGGAGCGAAACAAACCGCATGGCGCCTGAATCGCAGACACTCTTCTCGGTGACACTCTTTCTGGCACTGAGTTCACTGCTGGCCTGGTCCAACCGTCGCAACCGGGCTTCCCTTGCATTGGGCGGCGCCGTGACGGTTTCCCCTGCGGCCGAGCGGTGAGGTGAAGACGGTCTGACCCTATTTACCGGTCAAGATCCGCTCGGCCTGCAGCCAGTCCGACAGAGCCGTGTTTTCGCGCCGGCCTCCGGCTATCCAATAGGAGTACGCCAACTGGGCAATCTCCTCCTGTGTGGCAATCCGCCGTACAAGGACGGCATCCTCCATCCGCACCGTCGGACGGTGGACGTGCGTGGTGGGTGTTCTTCCAGCAGAATAAAGCATAAAGTTCGCGACCAACACTATACATCAAAGCACGCCGTCCCGTCGGTCCCGGACTCCCGCAAAAGTACCGTTACCTGTAAGACAACCTGCCTCCCAAGGCGCGCCTACCTCCCCAAAGTCGCGTTGCCATCAGGCGGAACGCCGCCTGGGAACGGCGCTACAATACGGCGCATGAGAATCGCAGCCGCGTTGCTCTGCTCGCTGGCGCTCCTTCCTGCCCTGCGCGCCGGCCAGACACTGGATGTCTACGTCCTGGACGTGGAAGGCGGCAAGTCCGTCCTGCTGGTATCGCCCTCCGGCGAATCGATGTTATTCGATGCCGGCTGGCCGGGGTACGACGGCAGGGATGTGACCCGAATATTGCAGGCCACGCACGCCGCCGGGCTCAAGCAGATCGACTACCTGGTGATCTCGCACTATGACATCGATCATTTGGGCGACGTGCCGCTGCTCGCCTCCAAGATTCCCATCAGGCATTTTGTGGATCATGGCCCGCTCCAAACCACCCGCCCCGATTTCGCGCCGCGTTACGATCCCTACGCCGCCGTCCGCGACAAGGGCGATTATATGGCGGTCAAGCCGGGCGACCGCATTCCCATCAGGGGCCTCGATGTCCAGGTAATTACCGCTGCCACCAAGGTTCTGGACAAGCCGCTGCCCGGCGCCGGCGCACCCAATCCACTCTGCGCGTCCACCCCAGAGAGGCCCGAGCGGACCACTGACCTGGAAGACAATATGTCGGTAGGGCTGCTCTTGACCCTGGGTAAGTTCCGCATGTTAGATATGGCGGACCTCGAATGGTATTACGACCGCAAACTTATGTGCCCCAATAACCCCATTGGCACGGTGGATGTTTACCAGGTAAGTATCCACGGGCAGGATAAAGGCGTATCGCCGGCGCTGGCGCAGGCCCTCCACGCCCGCGTTGCCATAATGGCCAACGGCCCACGCAAAGGCGGCGATCCGGCAACCTGGCCCACGCTGCGCAGCGCGCCCGGAATGGAGGATATCTGGCAGCTCCACTATGCCCAAAATGGCACGGCGGAGACCAATCCGCCTGCCGACTTCATCGCCAACCCAGACGTTGCCTGCGAAGCTAAGTGGATCAAGCTTTCTGCGCAGGCGGATGGGACATTTACGGTAACTAATAGTCGGAACGGGTTCAGTAAGACTTACAAAGCTCGCGACTAACAGCGATTGCGGCCCGGGGTGTCTTCATTCTGACTTCACGGACCCGCAGGGGCCGCTTCTGACTTCAGCATCCTTCCATAT
>CAZARO010001068.1:0-2671 GCA_964487165.1 uncultured Solibacteraceae bacterium
CCGAATTCGTGGCCTCCGGGCGCGTTTTCGTAAATCTTGTACTCGAATTTCTTGCCGGCGGCCTTCAAGGCCGTCACGAATCGCTGGATCTCGATCACGTTGACGTCTTCGTCGTTGGTATTTCCGTGAATCAGTAGCGGCGTCTCCAGCTTATCGGCGTAGGTGATGGGCGAGCGCTTCAGATACTCCTGAATATCGCCCGACACCGTCTTGCCGATGTGCTGCTGCGCCGAAAAAATCGCCTGGTACGACGCGTCGTGGTATCCCAGCCGCAATACCAGGTCGGTAACCGGCACGCCGGCGTAGGCCACGGCATAATCGCCGGGGTGCTGCAGAATATTCATCAGTGTAATGAAGCCGCCGTGGCTCCAGCCCATCATCCCTACGCGCTTCGGGTCGAGAAAATCGTAATTGTCGAGCATCCACTGGCGCGACTGGTACACGTCCTCCACTTCCAGGCCGCCGTAATCGATCTGATTATATAGTCCGTTGCCCCAACCCGTGCTGCCGCGGTAATCCGCGCCGATCACGGAATATCCCTGCTCCACCAGTTCCTTCACCGCGCCATACTCGTAATCCCGGCCGAAATCGCTGTGGATGCCCTGGTGCGCGAAGACGATCAGCGGCTGCTTCTTGGTCCGGTCCAGCTTCTTGGGAATGAACGTCATGGCGTGGATGATCATGGGGTTTCGCGCGCCCGGCGCGGTGGGATTCTGCGCCCTGTGGGGCGGCGCGCTGGTATAGCGGATCTCGTTCACCTCCGCGATATCGCCGAGCTGTTGATACCACTTCTGGATTTCGAGCGCCTTCAGTAAAGCATCGGAGCCTTGATCGCGGGCCGCGCCTTCGCCACCGGCTCCGGCGGCCGCGGGCGCCGCTGCACCTGGAGCGGCGGGGGTAGCCGGACCGCCGCCAGCGGGCGCCCCACCACCCCCTCTTTGCGCTTGCATTACGGAACAGACGGCGACACAGACCAACCCGATTCGAAGAAGCATCTAATCCTTATATCACTGCGGAGGCTCAGCTGCGATATCATAAATTCCTATCCACCGTAGTAGAGAAAACCTATATGACCCGCAACCGAATCGCATTTTTATGTGCCGCCGCTCTCCTCGCCGTGACGGCTTCTATTTTGGCCACTCCGCCGCCGGACACCTATCCCGCCAGCCTCTGGTCCGGTATGCATTATCGCCAGATCGGCCCATTTCGCGGCGGCCGCGTAACTGCCGTCACGGGCGTGCCATCGGAGCCTTACACCTTCTACATGGGGTCGACGGGCGGCGGGGTCTGGAAGACCACCGACGCCGGCCACTCCTGGACGAACATCTCGGACGGCTTCTTCTCCGTGGCCTCCATGGGCGCGGTGGAGGTCGCGCTTTCCGATCCCAATATTGTTTGGGCGGGCACTGGTTCGTCGAAGATCCGCAGCAACGTGTCCATCGGCCGCGGCATTTATAAGTCCACCGACGCCGGCCGCACGTGGACCTTTATGGGACTGCGCGACGTGGGCCAGATCGCCACCATTCGTGTCCACCCCACGAATCCCAATGTCGTTTTCGTGGCGGCGCAGGGCAATCCGTTCGTCGCCAATAAGGACCGCGGCGTGTATCGCACCGACGATGGCGGCAAGACGTGGAAGCTGGTGCTGCACATCTCCGATACCGCCGGCGCGGCCGATCTGGAGTTGCAGCCCGGCCATCCCGAGGTGGTCTTTGCCAGCATGTGGCACGCGCAGCGTAAGCCTTGGACCATCATCAGCGGCGCCAAAGAAGGTGGAATTTATAAGAGCACCGATGGCGGCGAGAACTGGCAAAAGCTGGCGGGCGGATTGCCCACCGACCTCTTCGGCCGCTCCAACGTGGCCATATCGAATGCCACTCCCAATCGAGTGTACGCGCTCATCGAAGCCAAGCCCGGCTCGGGGCTGTACCGCTCGGAAGACGCCGGCGCAACCTGGAGCCTGGTCAACGGCTCGGGGAACCTGATCACGCGGCCTTTCTACTACACCACTCTGGGGGTCGACCCCAATAATGCCGACGTGGTCTGGATCGGCAACGAGAGCTGGTTCAAGAGCACCGACGGCGGCAAGGCTTTCCGCAACTCGCCCATTCCGCATGGCGACAATCACGATGTGTGGATCAATCCCAGGAATTCGCAGTACATGATTCAGGGCAACGATGGCGGCGCCACCGTTTCGCTGGATGGCGGCCGCACATGGAGCAGCGAGGACAATCAGCCGACGGCCGAAATCTATCAGGTGTCGGTGGACAACCAATATCCATACCTGGTTTACGGCGCGCAGCAGGATAACACCACCGTGATTGTGCCCAGCCTGGCGCTGGGCAACGGGCAGAATTTCCGTGTGGGGCCGGGGTGCGAGACCGGCCCGATCATGCCCGATAAAGACAACCCGCAGGTGGTCTACGGAGGCTGCAAGGGCCAGTTCAGCCGCCAGAATATGACCACCAGCGACGAGCAGCGCTACTGGGTGGGGGCGGAGTCGCTCTATGGCAACGGTGGTGAGACCCTGATGTATCGCTTCCAGCGCGTGTCTCCCATGGAGGTTTCGCCCTACGCTCCGCACACCGTGTATTACGGCTCGCAGTACCTGCACCGATCGAGCAATGGCGGCGCCGTTTGGGAAACGATAAGCCCGGACCTGACGGCCCAC